>JAGLUD010000001.1 GCA_023134935.1 Paracoccaceae bacterium
GGCGATCCGTTTTTCAACGTGAATACGCCCGAAGATATGGCGATTGCCAAGACTATGCTGAAGGAGTTTGACGCGTGAATGTTTACGGGATTGTCGGCTGGAAGAATTCCGGCAAAACGACGTTGGTGGAACGGTTAGTGAGCGAAATAACGGGGCGCGGGTTTACTGTATCGACGGTCAAGCACGCGCATCACGCATTCGATGTGGACCACGAGGGGAAAGACAGTTTCCGTCACCGCGTGGCCGGAGCAAGCGAAGTGCTGTTGGCTAGTCGTAATCGCTGGGCGTTAATGCATGAAATTCGCGATGACGCGGAACCACCGTTGAGTGAGTTATTGGAGAAACTGTCCCCCGTCGATCTGGTGTTGATCGAAGGATATAAGCGTGACAGCCATGCCAAAGTCGAGGCGCATCGTGCAGAAACCAAGCAGGGTTTGTTGGCCACGGAAGATGCAACTGTTACCGCGGTTGCGTCGAACTATGTGGTGGACGGGCTGTCAGTGCCGCAATTTGATCTTGATGATGTCACAGGCATCGCAAGTTACATCCTTAAGGAGGTTGGTCTTGAGTAACCCGCCTAAACTATCCAACGATTGTTTTGCCCTGCCTCCGGGTGTGCATTGGACGCCTGTAGATGAAACTTTGGCCGCCCTTCGCGATAGAGTTTCGGTCGTCACGGGCATCGAGCCCGTTCCCACCGTTGCGGCTGGTGGCCGCGTGCTGGCCGCCGACATTGTGGCCAAGCGGAACAGTCCGCCATACGCGAATTCAGCTGTGGACGGATACGGGTTTGCTTTTGCGTCGTTGGGTGACGGGGATCAGGCTTTGCCGTTGGCTGAGGGTCGCGCGGCAGCTGGTGGGCCTTTCGACGGTGTTGTTCCCGCACGCAAAGCGTTGCGAATTTTGACGGGTGCGATGGTGCCTGAGGGTATCGATACGATCGTGCTGGAGGAAGACGTTCTGATCGAGGATGGCGTCCTGAAGTTTGCGATGGGCCTTAAGAAGGGCGCAAATGTGCGACCCAAAGGCGAGGATGTTTCTGTTGGCGAAGGTGCTCTTTCTGCGGGACGGATTTTGCAACCGCAAGACTTGGGGCTGCTGGCTTCTGTCGGTGTGGATACCGTGGACGTATACGAGCGCTTACGCGTGGCGGTGCTGTCAACGGGCGACGAACTGCGTCAAGTTGGCGAGGATATTGCGCCGCATCAGATCTACGACGCTAACCGACCGATGCTGCTGGATTTGATCCGCCGTTGGGGGATGGAGCCGGTCGATCTGGGGCATGTGCGTGACGACGCGGACATGGTTAAGCAGATGTTAACGCGCGGCGCGCAGGAGGCGGATGTTATCCTGACTTCGGGCGGGGCGTCTGCGGGGGACGAGGACCATATCTCGGCGGCGTTGCAGGCATCCGGCACTTTGAACCTTTGGCGTGTTGCGATCAAGCCGGGTCGCCCATTGGCGCTGGCGATGTGGGAAGGTGTTCCGGTTTTCGGGCTGCCGGGCAATCCGGTCGCGGCGTTCGTAACGGCGTTGATTTTTGCGCGTCCGACCTTGCTGGAACTTAGCGGTGCTGGATGGGCAGAGCCGCGTGTGATGCATTTGCCGGCTGCCTTTAGCAAAAATAAAAAACCGGGGCGGCGGGAGTATTTGCGCGCGAAGATGGATGCGAACGGCCACGCCGAGGTTTTCAAAAGCGAAGGTAGTGGGCGGATTTCCGGCCTAAGCTGGGCTAACGGGTTGGTCGAGTTGAAGGATGAAGGGCGCGAAATCGCCAAAGGCGATCCCGTTCGGTATTACCCGTTTTCCGAATTCGGACTGTGAAGAACTAAAAGGCCGCCGAATTTCGACGGCCTTTTATCGTTATTCGCCAGTTGGCAATGTTGCGGCGTAGGCCATCACGTCAATGGCGTCCGAATACGGGAATGCTCGCAGATTAATCATTTGAACACCTGGGTGTGCGCTTAACACTTTGTGCATCACCTCGTCTGGCACGTCGACAGCCTCGGTTCCGACGAAGTTATGTTCGTCACCATCACCCCAATCCAACATGCGGCCGTCAAAACCGTGACAAGCTGCACATATGGTCTGGAAAATCTCGCGACCACGATCCGCATTACCGGCGTTCACTTTGCGGTTTTCCATGTCGAGGAATTGGGTCATATCGACCTGCCCACGGCTTACAAACAAAGCAACGCGCGCCATTTCGACGTCGGTGATCATTTCCTGTGTATATGGATGGCTATCGTTGCGAAGGGTAACAAGGATGGCTTCGACAGAACTGCCGTCGGCCCCGCGAATTCCAGGGATGCCTGTGTAATGGCTGCCGCCGGAATAAATGCCGTCTTTACCCATGTAGTCCCAACCGTGGCATTCTTTACAGCGCCAAGTGGTTGAGCCGGATTTTTGACCGGTTACCGGATACGCAGGATTGGTGCCTTCGGGTTCATCGCGATCCAACGCATCCCACCATTTGTCGTAAATCCGACCGCCTGCCGCGAGGGTCCATACCTCGGATGGATAGTTGGGGGATTCGTGCACGTACCCATAAGCTTCTTCACTGTGTTCCTGAGCCGACAACGACTGAGCTGAAATGGCCAAAGTTGCAATCGTCGTTAATGCTGCGGCAATGCCTAAATGTAATTTTCGTTCCATAGTTATTTCCTTATAGTGGTGAAATAACTCCCCTGAATTTTATTGTTATGAGGTAATCCTAGGGTGCTTTTTGGATAAAATCTATCCAAACATTCCCGCGGAACGGCCGAGCAGCATGAATGCCCTACCGGTTCGTGTATCTGCGAGCAGTTGAATCTGTGCGTCGCTTGCCCCTTCGGTGAAGTTTTTGAGCATTATGTCGAAGCGCCGCAAGAAGTGTAACGAGGTGTCGCGGAAAATTTGGTCACTTTCTTTGCGGGCCTCGATACGTTCCATCGCTTCGGGCGCAAGGATGCCTCCGACGGTGGTTACATCGCTGCCGCGTGTACCTTCGGCAAACATGCGCCAATCATGGGCGGGGGCAATTTCGGGGCGGAGGTCGTCCATATAGATGCCTTCTTGCGCAAGAAGGTTCAGGACATCCTCGGCGGCGCGAAGCAATTGGCCTGTGCCTTCGTCGCGTTTGGCCAATCGCAAGGCGCGGAATCCTTCGGCGTCTTTTTCGTCGCGTGGGAAATTCAAAGCCCGAAGAAGATCTGTCCAATCCATTGTTTGATCAATTGGTTCGGGTGCTCTGGTCGCTGCGGCCGGTTCGTGCGATTGCGTGGTTGTCGAAGTCTGTGTTTGCATCGCAGCCTGCATCTGGCGCACCGAAGTAATCGTGGTTTCCATCTGCTTGATTTGATTGGTCAGATCTGTGACTCGCTGCTGCAAGGTTTCGACGCGGCTATCTTTGATGCGCGGTTGGGAAATACCGTTCTGGCTATGGGTGTTACCACCCGTTCGAAGTTCCCGCACTTCGCGTTCCAGTCGACGTGCCTCGTCCTGAATTTGAAAGCTACGGCGGATCAAGGCGGAGCCTAGCCACACGAATGCCAGTGGCAGGACCAGCACGATCAGGAAGAATATGATTTCCAAAAAAGCCGCATCGCGTGGTTCGGCGATATCACCAAGCA
>JAGLUD010000010.1 GCA_023134935.1 Paracoccaceae bacterium
GCGGAACGGCATTCTGGTAACGGCCTGCAAATGGTAATGATCGGCCACGCGGGTCACCCCGAAACTGTCGGCACTATGGGGCAACTGCCAGATGGTGAAGTGCTGCTAGTCGAAACCGAGGCGGACGTGGCAACTTTGAACCCGCGTGACCCAAACCATCTGGCATTTATTACGCAAACAACCCTGTCAGTGGACGACACCGTCGGGATCGTTGCGGCCTTGAACGCCCGGTTCCCCAAAATTGTCGGCCCGCATAAAGAAGATATCTGCTACGCGACCACCAACCGCCAAGAAGCGGTAAAAGCCGTTGCAGAGCACACAGACGCATTGCTGGTAATCGGTGCACCCAATTCGTCCAACTCGCGTCGACTAGTTGAAGTAGGACAAAAGGCCGGATGCCAGTATTCACAACTTGTGCAGCGGGCAAAGTATATCGATTGGGATGCTTTGGCAGGGTTTGACTCGATCGGCATTTCTGCTGGTGCCTCCGCCCCCGAGGAGTTGATCAACGAGGTTGTTGACGCCTTCAAGGCACGTTTCGACGTAACGGTCGAAGTTGTAGAAACCGCGCAAGAAAACGTCGAATTCAAAGTCCCGCGTGTGCTACGAGCATGACCCGAGACGAAGAAACCATCGCGTTCTACACCAAAGAAGCAACGACCTATACGAAGAACCCCAGCGAGGTCGGCGAATCTGAGCGCCTAAAAAACTTTGCAAACCGTATCCGCCCAAAAGGCGATGTCCTCGATCTTGGCTGCGGTGCCGGAAATGCGGCGCGTGCCTTTCACGCGATGGGTTTCAAAGTAACCGCGTTCGATGGCTCCGAAGGGATGCTGGCGCAGATCCGCAAGATTACTGAAATCACAACGATATGCTCCGATTTCGACGGCTTGAATATGGTCAATGCGTTCGACGGCATCTGGGCAAACTTTTGCCTTCAGCATGTCCCGCGTGCCGAACTACCTGCCGTTCTGGACAACGTAACGAACGCGATGCGTGCAAAAGGCTGGCTGCTGATCGGCATCCACGAGGGAACCGAAACGCGGCGCGACAAGCTTGGCCGCCTCTATTGCCACCACACCGAAGCGGACCTAACGGAAGCCCTGCAACAACGCGGTTTGCGCGTGCATTCCGTGGTTTTCGCAGATAGCACCGGATACGACGGAACGCCGTTTACTGGCATGACAATGGTGGCACAAAAACTTGGCTGAACTAACGATCTACACAGACGGTGCTTGCTCGGGCAACCCAGGCCCAGGAGGCTGGGGTGCACTGATGGTTGCTAAAAACGGCGACACTACCCTTAAGGAACGCACGCTGTACGGCGGTGAAGCTGATACGACCAACAACCGCATGGAACTGATCGCGGCGATCGAGGCGTTGAACGCGTTACACCGCCCATCGACGTTCACGCTGATCACGGACAGTGCGTACGTTAAAGGTGGGATCACTGGTTGGATGCACGGCTGGAAAAAGAACGGCTGGAAAACCAGTGCTCGCAAGCCGGTGAAAAACGTGGATCTGTGGAAACAGTTGGACGAAGCCCAAGCCCGCCACTCAATCACATGGGAATGGATCAAAGGGCACGCGGGCCATTGGGGTAACGAGCGCGCGGATGAACTGGCCCGCAAAGGCATGGCCCCGTTCAAACCAAACGGTAAATAGCGTTACTTCTTGTCTTCGACAAACTTTTGATAAAGCACGATCAGGACGACAGCCCCAAGGATCGCACCCAAAAGGCCTGCGAAAATGCCAAGTGCTGCCAGCAACAGCCGCAGTAACCAGCCACCAATTAACGCGCCAAGCACGCCGATTGCGATGGTTTGCGGAACCCCTAGATCAAGCTTAAACATGCGCGTGGCGAT
>JAGLUD010000100.1 GCA_023134935.1 Paracoccaceae bacterium
GAAATGGCCGTTAAGGATTTGTTAGCCTTGATGCAGTTTCTGGCGACACCTGAAGATGATTTATCACTGGCAGCCGCATTGCGTTCACCGTTGTTTGGTCTGTCGGAACAGGATTTATACAAGCTGGCACACGGGCGAAAAGGCACGTTGTGGCAGTGGACTTGGGCGCACCGTGTTGATTGGCCGGACGTGGTCGAAATGCTCGATAAATTGCAAGGGCAGGCGGATTTCTTGCGGCCATACGATCTGTTGGAACAAGTGTTAACCAAGTACGACGGGCGGCGGCGACTGGTGGCGCGGCTTGGGCACGAGGCCGAAGACGGGATTGATGAGTTGTTAACCCAGTCGTTGCGGTACGAAAGTGTTGAAGCGCCGTTGCTGACGGGCTTTCTTGGCTGGATCAACTCGGATGAAGTCGAGGTTAAACGCCAGATGGATGCCGCAGGGGATCGCGTTCGGGTGATGACAGTCCATGGGGCAAAGGGGCTTGAAGCGCCGATTGTGATTTTGCCGGATACGACGAAACGGGCCGAAGGGTTGCACGCACCGCAAGTGGTTGCGGTTGACGACTTGCCTGTTTGGCGGGCCGGTGATTCACCAAAAGCGATTTCCGAGGTAGAAGAAGCGCGAAAACAACTGGTTCGCGAGGAGGCTCGACGTTTGCTGTATGTGGCCCTAACGCGCGCCGAACAATGGTTGATTGTGTGTGGCGCTGGCAAGCTGGGCAAAGACGGTGAAAGCTGGTTCCAGCGGGTCGAAGCGGCGATGCACGATTGCGAGGCGCACAGTGTTCCCGCACCAAAAGGGCTGTCTGGCGAAGCGCTGGTGCTGGATCACAATTGGAGCGATGCGGTCGCGGACCAAAGCGCAAAAATTGCCACCGACAAAGTGCAACTACCGGAATATATGCAGACGCCAGCATCATTACCCGAACGCGCAGCCTTAACACTGTCGCCCTCACAATTGGGCGGCGCACACGCCTTAGCGGGCGAAGGCGATGACGAGCAAGCAGCGATGAAACGCGGCAGCCAAATTCATCTTTTGTTAGAGGTTCTTCCAGATATTGCCGCAGCAGATCGCGCCGACGCGGCGGAGCGGTTGTTGAATACGAACGACTGGCAAAATGTATTTTCCGAGGTTCAAAGCGTGCTCGACGCGCCCGAGTTGGCTGAGATATTTGCAAAAGACGTGTTGGTCGAGGTTCCTGTCACAGCAGCGCTTGCAGAATTGGATCAAGCGCGAATGTTGGGCCGGATCGATCGGTTGGTGATTTCGGATACCGAAGTATTGGCCGTTGATTTCAAATCCAATCGTCAGATTCCCGATACCGCTGCGGACACGCCGGAAGCGATCTTGCGGCAAATGGGGGCTTATCAGGCTGCGTTGGCGCAAATTTACCCAGATCGGCTGGTGAAAACCGCAATTATCTGGACGCATCGCGCAAAATTGATGGAATTGCCCAGAAAAACAACCTACGAAGCATTGATGCGGGCCGCTGCTTCTTGACGGCTTGTGTAAGCGTACCTAATTTACATTCAGAAACCAAAATGTTTGATCAGGAGAAGCCAGATGGCAACCGTTAAAGTTACAGACGCGACGTTCGAAGCCGAAGTCGTGAATTCCGATATCCCCGTAATCGTAGATTTCTGGGCGGAATGGTGTGGCCCATGCAAACAAATCGGGCCAGCTCTGGAAGAGTTGTCCGAAGAGTATGAGGGCAAAATCAAGATCGCAAAAGTTAACGTCGACGAAAACCCGGGCGCACCGAGCCAGATGGGCGTTCGCGGCATTCCGGCACTGTTCATGTTCAGCGGCGGCAAAGTTGTATCGAACAAAATCGGCGCGGCTCCTAAAGCCAACCTGAAAAGCTGGATCGACGAAACTATCTAAATCAGTTTCGCCAGATAATTCGAAAAGGGTCGCGACGTTGTCGTGGCTCTTTTTCGTTTCTGGGGTTTCGCAATCGCAAATTCTATGATCGAGTGATGGCATCAAACCTGTTTGTGTCGAGGCGATCATATGGACAACAATCTTAAAACCGGCGGCAAATTACTAGTCGAATGCCTGCAAGCACAAGGTGTGACGCGGGCGTTCGGTGTACCGGGCGAAAGTTATCTGGCGGTGCTCGATGCGTTGCATGACGTGCCCGAGATCGAACTGATCGGAAACCGCAACGAAGGCGGCGCGGCCTATATGGCGGCGGCGCATGGCCAGCTTACCGGACAACCTGGAATATGTTTCGTGACGCGCGGGCCAGGGGCCACGAACGCGTCCATCGGGGTGCATACGGCGATGCAAGGCTCCACGCCGATGATCCTTTTTGTGGGTCAGGTCGGCACTGATATGAAGGGCCGCGAGGCGTTTCAGGAGATCGACTATAAGGCCTATTTCGGAACTGTCACCAAATGGGTTGCCGAGATTGACGATATCGACCGCATCCCCGAAATCATGGCGCGGGCCTTCGCGACGGCGCTTTCCGGCAGGCCTGGACCGGTGGTTATTGCACTGCCCGAAGATATGCTAACCGATTTCACCAGTGCGAGCGCCGGACTTAAGGTGATGGTGCCCGAACCTGCGGCCAGCGCCTCGGCTATCGAAGGAATCCGCGCGATTCTGGCTGGGGCTGAAAACCCGTTAGTGATTGTCGGTGGTGGAGGTTGGAACGATACTGGCCGCGCTGCGTTCAAACGGTTTGTAGAGGCCAATCATCTGCCGGTCGCTTGTGCGTTCCGGTTTCAGGATATTCTGGATAACAATTCACCTAGCTATATCGGTGACGCGGGGTTGGGCAAATCGCCCGCCATGCTGAAAGCGCTGAACGAGGCGGATGTGATCTTTGCGGCGAATATCCGCTTTGGTGAAAACACGACCGACGGGTATGCGCTGTTTGAAGTGCCGAACATGAAGGCGACGTTGATTCACAGCCATATTTCTGACGACGAGCTAAACAAGATTTACACCGCGGATTTACCCGTACACGCCAGCCCGAATGAGTTGTTCGCGGCGTTGGGTGACACGGTTGTTGATGCGCCGTGGGCGGATAATACAAAGGTCGCGCGCTCGGCGTTTTTGGCTTCGATTGTAATCCCTGCGCAGCCCGGTGGCGTCGATATGGGGGCGATAATCCGCTTCCTTCAAGACGACCTGCCAGAAGATGCAATCCTGACCAACGGGGCGGGGAACTTCGCGATCTGGCATAACAAGTTTTTCCTTTATGGCGATAAGGCGCGGCTGCTTGGCCCGCAGTCCGGCGC
>JAGLUD010000101.1 GCA_023134935.1 Paracoccaceae bacterium
ATTGTGTTGATCGTGAACAACGGCACTTACGGCACGATACGGATGCATCAGGAACGCAACTATCCTGAACGTGTAAGTTTCACAGACATCAAGAACCCCGACTTTGTGGCGCTGGCGAAAGCCTACGATTTCTATGCGGAGCGGGTAACAGATACCGAACAGTTCGCCGATGCGTTTAAACGCGCAAAACAATCAAAAACCGGCGCGGTGCTAGAACTTATCGTCAGTGCCGAGTCCCTTACACCCCGTGCGACCCTTTCGGATTTACGCGCACAAGGCAAAGCTAAACAGGAGGCCGAAAATGGCTGAATTTAACCGTATCTTAATCACTGGCGCGGCTGGCAGCCTTGGCACATACCTGCGCCATGGTCTGAAACACCTGACCACCCATATGCGTTTGGTTGACCGTGTGGACATGGGCGAGGCGCTGGAAGGCGAAGAGCTGATCGTCATGGACCTGTCCGACCGCGAAGCCGCGCTAGAGATCACTAAAGACGTGGATATCATCATCCATTTCGCCGGTGTGCCACGCGAACAAAGCTTTGATGAAATCATGACGGACACCATCCCGGCCGCCTATCACATGTATGAAGGTGCGCGGCTTTATGGGGCGAAAAGGGTGGTTTATGCCAGCTCGATTCACGCAGTGGGATTTGCCGAAGTGGACTCTGTGCCGGATACAGAAAATCGCCATCGTCCCGATACATTCTATGGCATGACCAAGTGCTTTATCGAGGATCTCGGGTCGCTGTATTGGGACAAGTGGGGCATTGAATCGGTGAATTTGCGAATTTGTTCGTGTTTCCCCGAACCAGCTGACCGCCGGATGCTGTGGAGCTGGTTAAGCTTCGATGATTGTGTACGTCTGACAGAGGCGGCGATGACAACGCCACGGGTGGCGTTCTCGGTCATCTATGGCACATCGGATAACGCACAACGGGCCGTTTCCAACACCAAAGCAACGCACATCGGGTATCGCCCGAAGGATAGTGCTGACGGGTATGCGGAAAACATTTTGGCCACGACAAAACGCCAAGACCCGAACGCCCGCGTCGCACGTGTTGTTGGCGGTTGGTTCACCAACCACCCGCACCCTGCCGATGAACCGGCCGATGAAAGCTGATGTAGTCATATGCGGCGGCGCTGTCATGGGCAGCGCGGTTGCGTATTTCCTTAAAGATATGGGGTTTGACGGCTCCGTTCTGGTAATCGAGCGGGATGGAACATATGCTCAATCCTCGACTGCACTGTCCGCCAGCGGGATACGGCAGCAGTTTTCGAATCCGATAAATGTGAGAATAAGCCAGTTCGGGGCGGCGTTCATCAAGGCCGCGCCGGAACGGTGGGGCGTGGATTTGACCCTGCGCGAAAACGGGTATTTGTATCTGGCCAGCACGCCTGACGGGGCGCATACTCTGCGCGAAAATCATACGATGCAGGTTGGGGAGGGTGCGGATGTTGCCCTGCTTGACCGTGCCGCATTGGCAGAAAGGTTTCCGCACCTGCGACTGGACGATATTCTGCTTGGCGCGCATGGGCAATCCGACGAGGGATGGTTTGACGGTGTCGGGCTGATGCAAGGGCTTCGCACAGGTGAATATATTCGGGATGAAGTGGTCGGCCTCGATACATTTGGCGGCAAGATCACCAACGTCAAACTTGCCTCGGGGCGCGCGGTGGAATGTGGCGTTTTTGTTAACGCTGCGGGACCGCGCGCGGCACTGGTTGCCGTGATGGCAGGGATAGATATTCCGGTGGAGGCGCGCAAACGCACGAATTTTCTATTCGACTGCATGGACCCGCCGGTCGGCGATTTGCCCCTAATGATCGACCCAAGCGGCGTTTGGTGTCGGCCTGAAGGCAAGCATTTCCTAACGGCGTGCGCGCCGATGAACGATCCAGCAGTGGCGTTTGACGATTTTGAACCGCGCCACGCGGAGTTCGAAGAAATCATCTGGCCGGCTCTCGCCGCACGTTCCGCGAATTTCGAGGCGATCAAACCGATCCGTTTCTGGGCAGGGCATTATGCCTATAATACCCTCGATCAGAACGCGGTTATTGGCCCGCATCCCGACATCCCGAACTTCTTGTTCGCGAACGGCTTTTCCGGCCACGGGTTGCAACAAGCCCCGGCGGTCGGACGTGCTTTGGCAGAATGGATTTGCTTTGGCGAATACCGTAACCTTGATTTTTCCCCGCTGGGATATGAACGTATCACCACAAATACCCCGCTACTGGAGCGCTGCGTAATATGACTTGGACACCACCGACCGCACACAGTTTATACGGTGTTAACGATGCCACTTGGCCGCCAGTCGAGGCAGTCCGCAACGGGCCTTTCACGCTTCGTCGTGGCGGCGGTGGCGGGCAGCGGGTTTCGTCCACGTCGCTTTGGCAACAAGAATTCAATGATGCGGATCTTGATGCCGCGGAAAAGGCGATGGCAGCCGTGGATCAACCGCAGTTGTTTATGATCCGTGACAATGATCAGGCCTTGGACAAAGCTTTGGCGGCGCGGGGGTACTACGTCAAAGATCCTGTAACTCTGTACGCAGGTCCATCGGCCAAACTCGCTGAACATGATCCCAAAGGCTTTACGGTTATTGACGTGGCAGAACCGATGGCCGTGATGGCAGAGATATGGGAGGCAGGCGGGATTGGTACGAGTCGATTGAATGTTATGGACCGTGCAAGCGGCCCGAAGACCTGTTTTCTTGGCCGCACAGATGACCAACCCGCTGGTGTCTCCTTTGTCGCGTGTGACGGGAATATCGCCATGATGCACGCGCTTGAAATTCTACCTAAGTTGCGGCGCAAGGGTCTGGCTTTGCAAATGATGGGGGCAATGGGGGCATGGGCAGCGCGCAACGGCGCTGACACCTTCAGTCTTGCCGCCCTGAAGCAAAATGACGCTGCGTGCGGGCTTTACCACAAGGTCGGAATGGTCAAAATTGGCCAGTATCATTACCGCAAAAAGGACGTCTCATGACCGATTTACCAACCGCCTTAAACCTGCCTGTCGTAGACCCACTGCCTGAAGGTACGGCGAAATTCTTTCGTATTTGCGAAGAAAAGCTGGGGATGGTGCCCAATGTGCTGGTTTCCTACGCGCATAACATCGACAAGTTGAACGCCTTTTCGGGGATGTATAA
>JAGLUD010000102.1 GCA_023134935.1 Paracoccaceae bacterium
TGTAAATTAGCTTATGCTAACATAAGCAGCGAATCTTAAAAACCGGAGTTATTTCATGCCAGTTACCAAGACCGCAGCTACGCCAAGAATTGATATTGCCGAAGCTATCACCGTGCCCACCGACTCGCCTCAAACGCGGTTCGAACAGGCGACCTATCCTTACAAGGACAAGATGAAAAAAGCCGTATACGAGGCCGAGAAAGCCAAGTTGCAGGTGGAGCTTCTGAAGGTCCAGCAATGGGTCGAGGAAACCGGTCAGAAGATTGTGATCTTGTTTGAGGGCCGCGATGCTGCCGGTAAAGGTGGCACGATCAAGCGTTTTACCGAACACCTTAACCCACGTGCCTCCCGTGTTGTTGCGCTGAATAAACCGTCCGAGCGTGAGCAGAGTCAGTGGTATTATCAACGTTATATCCAGCATCTGCCATCCGCTGGCGAGATCGTGTTTTTTGACCGATCGTGGTATAACCGTGCGGGCGTTGAGCGTGTGATGGGGTTCTGTACCCCGCAAGACTATCTGGAATTTATGCGCCAGACACCGGACTTCGAGCGGATGATCACGCGTTCGGGCGTTCACCTGTTCAAATACTGGTTCTCCGTCACGCAAGAAGAGCAGCGTCGCCGGTTTGAATCGCGTGAACACGATCCTTTGAAGCAGTGGAAATTGTCCCCGATTGATCGGGCCAGCCTTGATAAATGGGATGATTACACCGAAGCAAAAGAGGCGATGTTCTTTTACACAGACACCGCCGATGCGCCTTGGACAATCGTCAAATCCAACTGCAAGAAGCGCGCGCGTCTGAACACGATGCGGCATTTTTTAGCGTCCTTGCCATATCCTGATCGTGACCCTGAAGTCGCCACAGCGCCTGACCCGTTGATCGTAGGGCACGCGGGTAGTGTCATCGGGAATGATTCTCATATACTTGGGAAAACCCTGCATCCGGGCAGATAGCCTAGAAACACAAAGGCCCGCATCATCGCGGGCCTTTTGCTTTATTAGCTGTGGTTAGTCATCATCCTTGCTGGAACAACCTGCGGATTCTGCTTTCACCGGATTAAACTTGGATGGCAGTTTGGTAGTCTCGTCCACACAGGCATCATCGAGTTGCGACAAGGTTAGCCCCACCGCCATGCTTAAATCCGCGCCGCGCAGGTCTGTGTGATCAAGCTCGGCCCCTTTCATCAATGCATCCTCGAAATCCGCACCGCGGAAATCTGCATCTTCCAGATCGGCATTGCGAAGGTCCGCTTCTTCAAGGTCAACATTTCTAAAGCTACCGTTTTCAAGATCGGCTCCGTTAAGGTTGCTGCCTTCAAGGTCCATGTTGTCTAGCCGCAACCCCTTCAGCTCCCCGCCTGAGAAATCGAGGTATTCCAGATTGACGGCATATGCCTGCAACAAGTCCATCTCTTGCAAGAATGCCAATACCCGCGCCGTGCGGTCCTTGTCTGTAATCTGAAGAATGGCTGTCGTATGTGCGCGCCCTATGGCCAACGACTTTTGCGGTTGCGCTGTCGCACGTTCGTCCAGCGACAGCTCGCTGATCCGGTCGATATATTGTTGCACCGCCTGTTCTTGCAACCGAACACGCTCGATATCAGCTTGCGATGCGTTGATCAGGACGGTCGCAAACCCGATTAATGCGGGAACCGCGAGCAATGCCAGCCAATCCCAAAATGTTTTTCCGCGCACCCCCATCCAGTCGGGTTTGCGCCAAAACCAAATGGCCGCGAACAGAATGATCACGGCCACGAATTCTAGAAAATGTATTTGCATAACTACCCCTTTTGCGGGTCAGACTGACACAGCCGCCCCGCAAAAGAAATGATGTAGTTAGTAGCGGTAATGTTCCGGCTTAAACGGACCTTCGGGTGTTACGCCGATGTATTCCGCCTGCTCGTCTGACAGAACCGACAGTTTCACGCCGATACGGTCGAGGTGCAGACGCGCAACTTTTTCGTCCAGATGTTTTGGCAGGATGTAGACGTCGTTCTTGTATGTGCCGTCATTCGCCCAAAGTTCCATCTGCGCCAACACCTGATTGGTGAAGCTTGCAGACATAACAAACGACGGATGGCCCGTCGCATTACCAAGGTTCAACAAGCGACCTTGGGACAGAAGGATCATACGGTTGCCGGACGGCATCTCGATCATATCCACTTGGTCTTTGATGTTGGTCCATTTGTGGTTCTGAAGGGCTGCCACCTGTATTTCGTTGTCGAAGTGGCCAATGTTGCCAACAATCGCCATGTCCTTCATTTCGCGCATATGCTCGATACGAATAATGTCTTTGTTGCCGGTTGTGGTGATGAAGATATCTGCCGTTGCAACGGCATCTTCCAGCGTCACAACTTCAAAACCGTCCATCGCCGCCTGAAGCGCGCAAATCGGGTCGATCTCTGTCACTTTCACGCGTGCACCCGCGCCGCTAAGCGAAGCAGCGGAGCCTTTGCCAACGTCGCCATACCCACAAACAACAGCCGTCTTGCCAGCCATCATCGTGTCGGTCGCGCGACGGATACCGTCAACGAGGCTCTCTTTACAGCCATATTTATTATCAAACTTCGATTTGGTAACCGAGTCGTTAACGTTGATCGCAGGGAACGGCAGCTGGCCTTGCTTCACCAGTTCGTAAAGACGGTGAACACCAGTGGTTGTTTCCTCGGAAACACCTTGGATAGCGTCACGCACTTTTGTGAACCAACCCGGAGTTTCGGCCATGCGCTTTTTGATCTGCGCGAACACAGCGATTTCTTCTTCCGAAGTCGGCGTTTCAATCAGATCGGTTTCACCTGCTTCAACACGTGCGCCAAGCAAAACATAAAGCGTCGCGTCGCCGCCATCATCAAGGATCAGGTTTGCACCTTCAGGGAACTGGAAGGAACGATCGAGGTAATCCCAATGCTCTTCAAGCGTCTGACCCTTGATCGCAAACACCGGCACGCCGGTTTCAGCAATAGCCGCAGCCGCATGATCCTGTGTGGAAAAAATGTTGCACGATGCCCAGCGAACATCCGCACCCAAAGCCACAAGCGTTTCGATCAGACACGCTGTCTGAATCGTCATATGCAACGACCCCACGATCCGCGAACCCTTCAGCGGTTTGCTTTCACCAAACTCAGTGCGCAGCGCCATCAGGCCCGGCATTTCAGTCTCGGCAATATCGAGTTCTTTACGGCCGAATTCGGCTAGGGAGATATCTTTAACAATGTAATCGGACATTCGCGGGGGCTCCTTTATGGTCACGCGCATGGAATTTGCGCTCGCATAGCACTATGCGCCGCCCGCTACAACATTACGTTGGGAATTAGATTAGTGCGTCCAGACCGTCTTGCGATTGGTGGCGAAATTCTCGCCATATCCACCGGCACGAACCAACGGTTTGCGCTTGTGTGTTTTTAGAACACGGTAGGCAATCCCTTGCGCTTTGGCAAAATCAACGGCGGCTTCCTGTGTCTCGAACTGAACTTTTACCTGCCCGCGCATATCGTCGGAGCCAGTCCAACCCATCAATGGATCAAGCGTTTTGCCCGTTTCAGGAACATACTCCAACACCCAAGCATTCGTCTTTGCCTGACCGGACTGCATTGCATTTCGTGCGGGTT
>JAGLUD010000103.1 GCA_023134935.1 Paracoccaceae bacterium
GATGTCGTGGACGGCAGCAAACTCACCAAACTTCTTGGTGATGTTTTTGATGCGTATGAACGGCGTCGCAGCGGAATCTTTCCACGGCTTGGCGTCAGCGGCTAGGGATGGCTCGGCCATCGGACCTCCGGAAATATTGGGGAAACGGGGCGCGAATAAACGCACCCCGCAATTTTGCCTTATTGACCAGTTTTCACTTTGGTCCAAAGACGGCTCACGGTGCGATCTGTGCGCGCGTCGTAAACTTGCGAACTCCACAATTTCGCACTTGCTGCTTCTGTCGGGAAGATGCCCGGATCAGATGTGATATCCGGATCAACCATCGGCATGGAAGCCGCATTTCCGTTCGCATACCAAACGTAGTTGGTGATGTCGGCAGTGATCTGTGCATCCATGATGAAGTTGATGAACGTATGCGCGTTATCCGCATGCGGAGCGTCCACTGGAATTGCCATCATGTCGAACCACTGCAACGCTCCCTCGTCCGGAATGACGTAACCGATTTCAACACCGTTTTCGACTTCTTCGGCACGGTAAAGCGCCTGGAATACATCGCCGGACCAACCAACAGACACACAAATGTCGCCGTTAGCCAGATCATTGATGTACTGCGAAGAATGGAAATAGCGGATGTACGGGCGAACAATTTCAAGCAATGCCGCACCGGCTTCCAGATCAGCCTTGTCCATCGAACGCGGATCAAGACCAAGGTAGTTCATCGCGGCTGGAAGGATTTCTGTTGGCGCGTCCAGCATGGTCACACCACAATCCGCAAGTTTGCTGACGATTTCAGGATTGAACACCAAATCCCAGCTGTTGACTTCATAGTCGTCGCCAAGACGTGCAGCGATTTCACCGTAGTTATAACCGATACCGGTCGTGCCCCACATATAAATCGTGGCGTACTCGTTATCCGCGTCATAAACTGCGGCACCGGCCATCAGATCGGTATCCATGTTGGCAAGATTAGGCAATTTCGATTTGTCGAGCGGTTGATAAGCCCCCGCAGCAACCTGACGCTGCAAGAAGTCCGAAGTCGGAACAACAACGTCGTAACCTGAACTACCTGTCAGCATTTTAGCTTCCAGCACTTCGTTGGAATCGAAAACGTCGTATGTGACTTTGATACCTGTGGCAGCCTCGAATTTCTCGATTGTGTCCTCGGCAATATAATCGGACCAGTTGTAAACATTCACAATGTTGTCCTGCGCCGCAACAGCGCTTGCAGCAACCGTAGCGGCCGTTGCGAGTAGAATTGTACGTTTCATAATATTCTCCCTAAATTAATTCAAATGCCACATTTCGGGCTTATGGATATAATTTGGCACTAGAATTCATCGGTAAATCAAGTATTTTTTGTTTTTCGGCGCGTCACACAACCTCAAGGTAACTCGCGATCTCGAAATCCGTCATTCTAGCTGCAAATCCAGCGAGCTCTTGTCGTTTGGCCAAAACATACACCTGCCGCATCAAATCAGGATATATTGCGGCGTTGATATTGCCTTGTTCGAACAGTGAAATCGCTTGCCCCCAATCGGTCGGCAATTGTGGCATTTCGATGGAATAAGCATCGCCGACGATCGGGTCGACGGGGTCACGCCCCGCCTCGATCCCTTCCAGAGCCGCGCCTAATACGGAAGCCAAAATCAGATATGGATTCGCATCTGCCCCTGCTACGCGATGTTCGATCCGCCGCGCTTTCGCAGGCCCACCCGGAATGCGAATGGCTGCGGTGCGGTTTTCATACCCCCAGCAAATCCCGGTCGGAGCATGCGCCCCGGGCGCCATCCGACGATAAGAATTCAGGTGTGGTGCAAAGATCAAACCGGACTCCGGCATCGCCTCCATCAAACCGTTCACAGCATGGCGCATCGCAGGCGTGCCTTCATCGCCACCATTATCGAAAATGTTATTACCGTCGGCGTCCAGCACGCTGAAATGCACGTGCAGACCACTGCCTGCCAAATCCAGATAGGGCTTAGCCATGAACGACGCCGCGAACCCGTGCTTGCGCGCAATCCCTTTGACGAACCGTTTAAAGAACGTCGCATCATCTGCAGCCTTCATCGGGTCATCGCAATGCATGAGGTTAACCTCGAACTGCCCCGTACCGTTCTCGGCAATCGCCGCATCCGCGGCAATGTCATGGCGCTCGCAAGCGTCGTAGACATCGGCGAAGAAGGATTCGAACGCATCAATTTCGTCAATCGAAAGCACGTCATCCCCCTCCAAGCGCCGGCCAGTCACAGGCGAACGCGGCGGCAAAGG
>JAGLUD010000104.1 GCA_023134935.1 Paracoccaceae bacterium
CCGTCTTCCTGCCACATCCACAAAGGCACCATCGCAGTCGGGCGTTCCAGCCAATCCATCGGGATCAACCCGCGCCCCGTAGGCCGTGCAAAACCGTCAGCATCGCCGGTATCAAACACCAGCGGATTATTATCCGTATCCGTGCCCCAAATATCGACCGTACTGGTGGAAAGAGGCATCCGCGCCCCTTCAGTCAAAATCTTTTCCGCCTGTGCAACAGGCAACCGCTTGCCGCGCCACACGCCGTTCAAGTCCACCACCGCAGCGCGCACACTGCTTATATCAGGCCGGCTTTCTAACCACTTCAACGCATCGCCCACAGCCATGTAAACTCCAATTTGCCAACAGGTGCTATCGGACTGCCGTTAACGTCAACTGTCAATCGGATTCTCGCCGATGCCACAAGAATTCCCTTTGTTGCCGCGTGGATTTAAGGCTACAACCACCCAATTCTCACTTTCATAAATACTCAAATTTAACCAAGGCCCGATCACATGAAACACTTAAGCACTTTCACCCTCGGGCTAATTTCCATCTTTTCCGCCGCGCAAGCGCAAGATTCCCTGCAGATCGGCTATTTCGATGAATGGCCCCTGCCCGCACATTACGGCCAAACCTCAGGTGCATACGACGACGTATTGGGTGCGAAAGCTGAGTGGACTGCGTTTAATTCAAGCACCGCGATGTTCGCCGCCCTTGAAACAGGTGATATCCAGATCGCGCTATCCCAAGGGCTCGTCCCGTTCTTGCTGATTGCCACAGCTGGCCATGATTTCAAAGCCGTCGACATTGCTGTATCCTACCCGTCCAACGAAAATTGCTTTGCGCATCCGGATTTGCGTTTCTCAGCAACCAACACGGCGGCCTTGAATGGTGCAACTGTGGCGCTCGCCATCGGCACGACTACGCATTTCAATTTGAACCAGACGCTTACCAATTTCGGCATCGACCCTGCCAGCATCGAAATGATTAACATGACGCCAGTCCAATCAGCTGCGGCCCTGACGCAAGGCAAAGTCGATATCGCCTGTGGGTGGGGGCCAGCCCTGACCACGTTACAAGACTTCGGCACCGTCCTTTTAAGCAGCGACCAAAAAGCTGCGATCGGCATCAAGAACTATGACACCATCGTCATCCGCTCCAGCTTCGGGGCAGACAACCCCGAAGTGGTCGCGAAGTTTTTGAAAGTCACTAACGAGCTGAATGCCGCATACACAGCCAACGCCGCGCGGATGGTCGCGAGCATCGCGGCCCCGCTTGATATGTTCGAAGGAACCGTCGCTGCATCGATGCAAGGCTTCGAATTCCCGTCGATAACCGCAAAATTAGGCAACGACTGGCTTGGCGGCGACGTGCAATCCCACTTGAAACAACTGGCCGATTTCTTTGTCGGCCAGGGAACGATGGATAAAGCCCTCGACAATTATGTAGGCTCTGTTGATGCGTCATTTCTGCAAACCGCCGCCAATTTACCGTTAATCGACGCGGAATAACGCAAGGTAGCCCCATTG
>JAGLUD010000105.1 GCA_023134935.1 Paracoccaceae bacterium
ACGTCATACGCCCCGCCATATGCTTTGCGCGTAATCACTGTCACCTTGGGTACCGTTGCCTCGCCATACGCAAACAAAAGTTTCGCACCGTGTTTGATAACACCGCCGTATTCCTGCGTCGTGCCCGGCAAGAACCCCGGTACGTCGACCAGCGTCAGGATTGGGATTTCGAACGCATCGCAGAAGCGCACAAACCGCGCCGCCTTACGGCTAGCGTCGATGTCCAAACACCCAGCCAACACCATCGGTTGGTTTGCAACAACGCCAACGGTAGAACCTTCAAGCCGGATAAACCCTGTCAGAATATTTTTGGCGAAGTCCTTCTGGATTTCAAAGAAATCCCCCTCGTCCGCCAGTTTTCGTACGAGTTCATGCATGTCGTAAGCTGCATTCGCATTATCAGGAATCAACGTATCAAGGCTGCTTTCAATCCTCGAATGGCTGTCGAAGTAGGGTCGCACCGGAGGTTTTTCACGGTTGTTCAAAGGCAACATGTCAACAAGACGGCGGACCTCGAACAAGGCCTCCATATCGTTTTCAAATGCCCCGTCAGCCACGGAGGATTTCGACGTATGCGTGCGCGCCCCGCCCAATTCTTCTGCCGTGACGATCTCGTTAGTAACGGTTTTCACCACATCAGGGCCGGTAACGAACATGTAAGAACTGTCCTTCACCATAAAGATAAAGTCGGTGATCGCCGGCGAGTACACCGCACCACCAGCACAAGGCCCCATGATCACGCTGATCTGCGGAACCACACCCGAAGCCATAATGTTCTTCTGAAACACATCTGCATAACCGCCCAGCGCCGCGACGCCTTCTTGAATGCGCGCGCCACCGGAATCGTTCATACCGATCACAGGCGCGCCATTCTTGATCGCCATATCCATGATCTTGCAAATCTTCGCCGCATGCGTTTCGGAAAGTGAGCCACCCAGAACCGTGAAGTCCTGGCTATACAGATAGACCATCCGGCCATTGATCGTTCCCCACCCCGTTATCACACCATCACCGGGGTATTTCTGTTTCTCCATCCCGAAGTCCACGCAACGGTGGGCTACGAACATGTCGAATTCCTCGAAACTACCCTCGTCCAGCAGCACCTCGATCCGCTCCCGCGCGGTTAGCTTGCCTTTTGAGTGCTGCACATCAATGCGCCGCTGCCCACCGCCAAGCCGCGCCTGATCGCGTCGTGCTTCGAGTTGTTCGAGAATGTCCTGCATACGTTAGCCTCCCATTGTTTGCGACGTAGCATAAGGAAGTTATTACAGAATTTGAACCTAACAATCGCGTATTTGCAAAACTTATTGCAAATACGTTCTGCAAATTGCAAACTTGCGAAATTATGGCAACACAAAAGAAACTTTACGCTGGTGCGATTCTTCGTGAAACGCGGTTGAAACTGGAACTTACCCAAAAGAATTTCGCAAAATCTTTAGGGGTGTCCGTATCTTACCTGAACCAGATGGAAAACAACCACCGCCCGATTTCAGCGACGGTGGTGCTGGCCTTGGCGCAGGAATTTGGTTTTGATGTAACGCAATTGTCGGTCAGCGACAGCGAACGCATCGTGGCGGACATGCGCGAGGCATTGGCCGATCCAGTGTTTGGCGACGACACACCGCCGATGGCCGATTTGCAGCTGACGGCCTCCAACGCGCCCGGCTTGGCGCGTGCATTCTTGACGCTACACCGTGCGCATCGACAAAATCAGGATCGCCTCGCCACGCTGAATGAGGCGTTGGGCCGCGAAGACATCGGCATCGCCCCCCTACCATGGGAGGAGGTCCGCGACTTCTTTCATTATTGCGACAACTACATAGACGCGATCGACCGCGCTGCCGAGCATTTTCATGCGAAAGCGAAATTGGACAAACCGGACAAAATTGACACCCTGCGCAGGTGGCTAGACACCAATCATCGTGTGGAGCTGGTAATCTCCACCGAAACTGCAGTTCGCAGGTACGACACTGGCACACGGCGGCTAACTGTTTCCGCACAAGCGCCTGTTGCCACGCAGGCTTTTCAGATCGCCCACCAGATCGCACTGCTGGAGTTCAACGAATTACTCGAAGCGACCCTCGACTTCGCCCGCTTTGGCACGGACGAGGCGCGAGCAATCTGCAAAATTGGCCTCGCGAACTATTTCGCTGGTGCCGCGATACTGCCGTATGAAGACTTCCTTATCGCAGCCAAGGAATGCCGCCACGATCTAGAGGTTCTGGCCAACCGTTTCTCCGCCAGCATCGAGCAGGTAGCCCACCGCCTTTCCACCATGCAACGCGTCGGAGCAAAAGGCATACCGTTCTTCTTCGTGCGCGTAGATCAGGCAGGAACGATCACCAAACGGCATTCAGCCACACAGCTGCAATTCGCGCGTTTTGGCGGCGCATGCCCATTATGGAACGTGCATCGCGCATTTGAAACGCCCGGGCAGATATTGCGCCAACTTGCTGAAACACCGGACGGCGTTCGGTACTTAAGCCTCGCGTTGGATATTTCCAAAAGTGGCGGCTCGTTCCGCGCGCCGGTTCAGCGGTTTGCGATTGGTTTGGGCTGCGAAGTCGAACACGCGAGTGCGTTGGTTTACGCCGACGACATGGGCATCCAGAACACCAAAGCGTTCGAACCCATCGGGATATCGTGCCGAATTTGCCCAAGAGTGAACTGCCACCAAAGGGCGGTTCCACCACTAGAAAAACGCCTAATCGTCAACCACAATGCACGCGATGTGCTGCCCTACTCCATCGGGTAATCCACCTAATTAAATTATTTTACCATTTGATAAAATTTTACTCCTGTGCCATGCTCGCCGCAAACATACACAACAGGAGGGTGAATATGCCAAACGACATGCAAACATCCGGGATAGCGGATCACCGCCTAAGCCCGCCAGATTATGCCGACAACTTCAGCGATCTGCACGCCCCATTGTCAGATCACGAGGCGCTAGTCGCGGCTGACCGATGCTATTTCTGCCACGACGCGCCGTGCATGGACGCTTGTCCAACCACGATCGACATCCCCCTGTTCATCCGTCAAATCTCGACTGGAACGGCAGATGCTGCGGCCAATACAATCTTCTCGCAAAACATCCTCGGCGGAATGTGCGCCCGCGTTTGCCCAACGGAAACGTTGTGCGAAGAAGTCTGCGTTCGCGAAACAGCCGAGGGTAAACCGGTTCTGATCGGCCAGTTGCAACGCTATGCGACAGACGGGATGATGGGCAAAGCTCATCCGTTTAACCGTGCGGCGGAGACTGGCAAGAAGATCGCCGTCGTTGGTGCTGGTCCTGCTGGATTGGCCTGTGCGCATCGTCTTTCTATGAACGGCCACGCGGTTACGGTATTTGATGCCCGCGCAAAAGGTGGCGGCCTGAACGAGTTCGGAATTGCGGCATATAAGTCGGTTGGCGGCTTCGCGCAGACCGAAGTCGAGTGGCTTTTGTCTATCGGCGGGATCGAAGTGAAATACGACTCCCCGCTTGGTAACGGCCTGTCGATTGACGACCTGAAAGCGGATTACGATGCGGTGTTCCTCGGGATCGGTCTTGGCGGCGTGAATGCGCTGCGGGCTGATGGCGAAGATAAGGACAACGTCGTTGATGCGGTCGATTTCATCGAAGGTTTGCGTCAGGCGTCCGATATGGGCACTGTCGCGGTTGGCCGCCACGTTGTGGTTATTGGCGGCGGTATGACCGCCGTAGATGCTGCCGTGCAGTCCAAACTTCTGGGTGCTGACGAGGTTACGATGGTGTACCGTCGTGGCAAAGAACGTATGAGTGCCTCGGTTTTTGAGCAGGAACTGGCGACCTCCAAGGGCGTGCACTTGATTTACAACGCCGCCCCCGTTCGCGTTATCGGAAACGGTGCAGCGCAGGCGGTGGAGTTCGCTTACACTCATACCGTGGACGGCAAACTGGAAAACACTGGCGAGACATTTACAGTCAC
This sequence comes from Paracoccaceae bacterium, assembly GCA_023134935.1. GTDB lineage: Bacteria > Pseudomonadota > Alphaproteobacteria > Rhodobacterales > Rhodobacteraceae > NORP23. Next base: position 3,951 of record JAGLUD010000105.1, read on the forward strand.
GGCTGATCAGGTGTTCAAGGCCATCGGGCAGACGCTGGACGGTGCGCCTGACGGGTTGGAACTCGACGGTGGTAAAATCAACGTTAACGAGGTTGGACAAACGTCTGATCCGGCCATCTGGGCGGGCGGCGATTGCGCGTCCGGCGGCGATGACCTGACGGTGACCGCGGTTGCCGAAGGGCGCGATGCGGCCGAGGCTATTAACAACAAACTAACGGCGGAGGGCTAAACCATGGCTGATCTAACAACCAATTTCATTGGCATTAAATCCCCGAACCCGTTCTGGCTGGCATCTGCCCCGCCAACGGATAAGGAATACAACGTTCGCCGCGCTTTCGAGGCTGGCTGGGGCGGTGTTGTCTGGAAAACGCTGGGCGAGGAAGGCCCACCCGTTGTTAACGTCAACGGCCCTCGCTACGGCGCAATTTACGGCGGCGATCGACGGCTAATCGGGTTGAATAACATCGAGCTAATTACGGATCGTCCGTTGCAGCAAAACCTTCAGGAAATCAAAGCCGTCAAACGGGATTACCCTGATCGCGCGATGATCGTATCCCTGATGGTCCCTTGCGAGGAAGAAGCATGGAAAGCCATCCTTCCGGTCGTTGAAGAAACCGGCGCTGACGGGATCGAGCTGAACTTCGGCTGCCCGCACGGCATGGCCGAGCGCGGAATGGGTGCCGCCGTTGGCCAAGTGCCCGAATACATCGAAATGGTGACGCGCTGGTGCAAACAATACACGCGCATGCCTGTGATCGTGAAGCTAACGCCCAACATCACCGACATCCGCATGCCAGCCGAGGCTGCGATGCGTGGCGGGGCAGATGCGGTTAGTCTGATCAACACGATCAACTCGATCACTTCGGTCAATCTGGACACTTTTGCGCCAGAACCAACGATAGACGGTTGGGGCGCACATGGCGGTTATTGTGGCCCAGCGGTGAAGCCGATTGCGCTGAACATGGTTGCCGAAATCGCCCGTAGTGAAGTTACCGCTGGTCTGCCGATCTCCGGCATTGGTGGCGTTAGCAACTGGCGCGATGCGGCGGAATTTATGGCGCTTGGGGCTGGTAACGTACAGGTTTGTACTGCCGCAATGACTTATGGATTTAAAATCGTAGAAGAAATGATCTCGGGCCTGTCGCAGTATATGGATGAACGCGAGATCACTTCGACCTCCGAAATTATTGGCCGTGCGGTCCCTAATGCCAAAGACTGGCAGGATCTTAACCTGAACTACATCGCCAAGGCCAAAATCGATCAAGACCTGTGCATCGCCTGTGGCCGTTGCTTCGCAGCGTGCGAGGACACATCACATCAGGCGATTACAATGTCCGATGATCGTGTGTTTGAAGTTCAGAACGACGAATGTGTCGCCTGTAACCTTTGCGCGTTGGTTTGCCCTGTTGAGAATTGTATCACGCTGGAACAACAAGCCGCCGGAACCGTCGATGAACGCACTGGCGAGGTTATTCCCGAAGAATACGCCAACTGGACAACCCATCCGAACAACCCAACGGGCGCGATGTGCAATGTGATGCCTAGCGACGACTAATGGCATTGCATATCCAATAACATTTGGGCGATCCTGCGAAATCAGGATCGCCTTTTTCATAGACGGAACAACTGATGAGCGAAACCAACACCCAAGCCATGCGCGGCCACGGCGCGATGCTGTTGTTTTCGGTGCTCGTGGCGGGATCGTTTTCGCTTGGCAGCATCGCCGCGCCCCTAATTGAACCTACAGCACTGAATGCATTACGATTCCTTGTCGCCTCTGCCATCATCGGTGTGCTGGTTTTTCTTGGCCCCGGGATAAAACGCGAATACCTTGATGCACCTTGGCGCTATCTTCTGATGGGTGGATTGTTTTCAATATACTTCGTGCTGATGTTCGAAGGTCTGAAACTGGCACCGCCTGTTTCCACCAGCGCGGTATTCACCCTGACCCCTGTCATGTCGGCTGGTTTTGGCTGGCTGCTGCTGCGCCAAATCACGACCCCTCGTATGGCGGTTGCACTAACACTGGCGGCAGCGGGTGCCGTCTGGGTGATCTTTCGGGGTGACGTCGATGCCATCCTCGCATTCAACATCGGCAAAGGCGAAACGATTTTCTTCTTCGGTTGCATAGCGCATGCAATCTACACCCCGCTGGTTCGCAAACTTAGCCGAGGGGAGCCGACGTTGGTTTTCACCTTTGGCACACTCCTCGCAGGGCTGTTTATTCTGTCGATCTACGGCGCCAAAGACATCGTTACGACCGACTGGGCCGCCCTACCCTCCATTGTCTGGATCACCATCCTGTATGTAGCCATTTTCGCCAGTGCTGCCACGTTTTTTCTGTTGCAATACGCCACGCTACATCTGCCAAGCGCCAAGGTTATGGCCTACACATATTTGGTCCCGGCATGGGTGATCTTGTGGGAAGCGGTAATGGGGAACGGGTTCGTCGGGATAACGGTTCTGGCCGGCGTTGGCCTGACCGTAGTGGCACTGTTAATGTTACTAAAAGATTAACGAATATCCAGTGCGTCAAGACTGGCAATGAAATCACGCGCATCAACGCTGGATTCGCGGATCAGCCAGTCAAAATGGTTTGTCATCGCCTGCACCCGTGTTGAATCTCGAAAGACGATGTAGTGCCGCCCCAAGTAGATCATCGCCATAAGTGGCCCGAATACGGTTAACGGAGCACTAAAAACCTGATGCGCATCAAACTGGAAAATCCTTAACGAAGGGTAAAGATGATCGTAATTTTCGATCCAGCTTGCGACCTGTTCTTTGCGAATTTGCTTCGAAAGTCCGGCGTAATAACCGGTCCCTGCCGCGAAACTCTCCAGCTCGTGCAGCGGCATCGCAATCTCGTAATCTGTATGGCGGGATCGGAGCCACGACAGACTCTCCTCCATCGCGCCAATCGCCTGATCGGGTGTTTTACCTAGGTGCTGCTGGTACTCCCAGCGCAGAACGTCGGGCGTTTTGAGGAAGTCCGGCAAGGTCGCTGGAACGTGGCGAATTTTGTAACCGGTCGCCTCCTGATGCCAGGCAAACAACTGCTCGTCGGCGGATGAACGCGCTGCCTCCGGCATACTTAATGCCACGTCCAGCAAGTCATTCGCGCGTTCAGGTCGCGCACTTAACCCCAACAACCAATCCGCCGAAACGCCCAATGTATGCGCGCATTCGCCAATCACCTGCGCGTTTGGCAAGCGCGCGTGGGTGTCCGATAAAAGCTGCGATATTGTCGAGCGGTCCACCCCGATGGCCTCCGATAAGCTGCTCTTATTCAAGCCAGCCCTGTCCATCGCGTCTTGCAAACGTTGACGAAATATCGCGGAGCGTTCGCGCTTGTCCATATTTATCGCCATTGGTGATAGTATCCCATAATATGGAGTTTACATTGAACACATCCACAATACCCACCATCAAAAGTCAAGGGTATGTTGGACGCATTAACTGATGAAACTCTAAGGAATACAAATGGAAACGGGCAAAAGAACCCTTGTGAAAACGATAGTCTGGCAAATCGTTGGGATAATCACCATGAGCCTTGTGGGCTTCGCAATCACCGGATCGATGGTCAGCGGCGGCGCTTTGGCTTTGGCAAATACCGGTGTTGGGATCATAACCTACATCACCTATGAACGCATCTGGTCGAAGATCAATTGGGGGCGTCGCGCTTAACGCCGATACCTTTCAGGATGATATTCGTCACACACTCCGTCGCTTGCGCCCATTGCGCGTCGTTGAATGGAACGCCTCCGTTCAGGGTCGCTATCTGATGTGAAAAGTCGGCGTAATGCTGCGTGGTGGACCAGATCATGTACAGCAAATGTCGCGGATCTACGGGATCAATCAGGCCTTCGGCTTCCCAACGGGCGATAACCTCGATTCGCGAATCCGTCCATTCTCTAAGGGTAGTTTCCAGATAATCATGGATAATTGGCGCTCCGTGGATCACCTCGTTGGCCCAAACTTTGGACCCGTATGGGTGCGAACGACTGATCTCCATCTTCTTGCGAATGTAGGTTCCTAACGCCTCTTCTGGATTGGCTTGGGTGTCGAAACTCTCAGCGGCGTCGAGCCAGATGTTGAAGATACGCTCCACCACTTGCCGGTAAAGGTCTTGTTTCGTTGGGAAATAATAATGCAGGTTGGCTTTGGGCAACTTAGCACCATCAGCAATAGCCTGCATCGTTGCCCCCTTAAAGCCGTGGTCAGCGAAAATTCGCTCCGCAGTGGCAAGGATTAACGCCAGTGTTTCACGCCTTAACCCCTCGCGTTTAGACTTAGGTTTTTCAACTGGTGCGAGCATTTTTCGATCTTCCAAACAAATTCTTGACTAGTTAGTCAGCTATGCTAGCGTCAACCTGACCAATTGGTCAAAAGAATTATTTTCGAGGGGGGACAAGCATGTCTGATCGCACAAACGTAGCGCCCAATGATCTTGGCGCATTCTGGATGCCGTTTACGGCCAATCGTCAGTTCAAAAAGAACCCTCGCATGTTCGTTGCTGCGGACGGGATGTATTACACGACTGCTGATGGTCGTCAGGTTCTGGATGGAACCTCGGGGCTTTGGTGCTGTAATGCTGGCCACAACCAGCCCCGCATTGTCGAGGCGATTGCCAAGCAGGCGGGCGAGCTGGACTACGCCCCCGCTTTCCAGATGGGCCACCCGAAGGCTTTCGAGCTGGCAAACCGTCTGGTTGAGATGACGCCCGAGGGCATGAACCATGTGTTCTATACTAACTCGGGCTCTGAATCTGTCGAGACTGCTTTGAAGATAGCCATCGCCTATCACCGCGCACGCGGCG
>JAGLUD010000106.1 GCA_023134935.1 Paracoccaceae bacterium
CACGACCAATTGGAAGCCATGCAAATGGGTGACAAGATTGTGGTTATGAACCACGGAGTGGTCGAACAGTTCGGTGTGCCCCAAGAGATTTACGACTGGCCGGCAACCAAGTTTGTGGCCGAATTTATTGGGTCGCCTTCGATGAACTTCCTCAATTTCCACGGGATGGTGGGCAAAGGGATGAACAGCGTCGACTTGGGTGAAACTTCTTTCGAGATGCCCAAGCTGCTTGATGGCGCGAACGGAGACCTTTTGTTTGGTGTACGCCCAGAACATGTAAAACTCGATGACTCCGCTAGCTACAAAGGCCGGGTTACTACAACCGAATATCTGGGCACCACTCAGATCGTTACTTTTGATACGCCAAACGGCAGCATAAAGGCGCGTCTAGAAAGCAACAAAAATATTAATGTCGGTGAAACGGTCGGGCTACGGTTCGACCCTAGGACGGTGACGATATTCGATACCAATACTGGCCACGCACTACTGTCAGAAGCGAATGAAGGAGTGCTTAATCATGGCTGAAGTTACCCTTAACGGCGTCTCCAAATCCTTTGGCACAGATGTGGCTTTGGATGATGTTGCAATGACAATTCCCGACGGGTCTTTTGTTGTTTTGCTTGGCCCAACCGGGGCGGGTAAAACTACAACCCTGCGGATGGTGTCAGGGCTGGATGTACCCGACAGTGGTCAGGTCACGATTGGTGGCTACTCCATGGACGGCGTGACACCGGCCATGCGTGATGTTGCGATGGTTTTTCAGCAGTATTCCCTCTATCCGCACCTAACCGTAAGGCAAAATCTGGAATTTCCGTTGAAATCTCCGCTGCTGAAAACATCGGCAGCCGATATCGACCGCGAAGTTGGCAAAGTAGCCGAGATTTTGCAGATTTCGCACAAGCTGGACAATAAGGCTACGGCACTGTCCGGCGGCGAGATGCAACGTGTTTCAATCGGCCGTGCGCTTGTGCGTAATCCGTCCGTTTACCTGATGGACGAGCCGCTTAGCTCGTTGGATGCCAAGCTACGCTCTGATCTTAGGGTGGAACTTAAGGGTATTCAGGCAAATTCCGGTGCGACCATTCTTTATGTGACGCATGACCAGATCGAAGCCATGACAATGGCAACGCATGTCGGAGTTTTGGATCGGGGCAAGCTTGTCCAGTTCGGCACTCCGCGTGAAATCTATGAAAACCCGATCAGCATTTATGCAGCCAGCCGCCTTGGCCAGCCGCGAATTAACGTGTTGCCCGCTGATTTATTCGCGAATGCACCTGCAAACGCAGATAGAATTGGAATGCGTCCCGAGCAAATCATGCAGGGTGAGGGCGAGGACAGTCTGGTTCAGCGCGTCGAGCACTTGGGCGATCAAACCCGCCTGCATTTAACGTTCAAGGATCATGACATAATTACAGTTACGGACGCCCACACCGAACTTCAGAGTGGGGATATTGTTAAAATCCGTCCAAATAATCCATTTTACTTTGATACCGCCGGCGACCGCATTGCTTGAAGGAGAAATTCATGGCTCAGTTTATTAATAAAAAAGAAAACATCGTTACCGAAGCCATTGATGGCTTGATTCAAACGTCAGGCGGGACTCTTTCGCGCTTGGACGGTTACCCACATATTCGCGTTGTCGTGCGCAGTGATTGGAATAAATCCAAGGTTGCACTCGTTTCAGGTGGTGGTTCGGGACACGAACCGGCACATGCGGGCTTTGTAGGGAAGGGTCTGCTGACGGCAGCAGTATGCGGCGACGTTTTCGCCTCGCCTTCAGTGGATGCGGTGCTGGCTGGAATATTGGCCGTAACTGGCTCTGCTGGATGTCTTCTGATCGTGAAGAACTACACTGGCGACCGCCTTAACTTTGGTTTGGCGGTGGAGCGTGCCCGTGCTTTTGGACTTAAGGTCAATATGGTCATCGTTGATGACGATGTGGCACTACCGGAACTACCACAGCCGCGTGGCGTGGCAGGCACGCTTTTTGTACATAAAATTACTGGTGCAATGGCCGAAGCCGGTGCAACGTTAGATGAAGTTACGCGCGCTGCAGAAAAGGTCATCAGTGGTACCAAATCGCTTGGTATGTCGCTTGACACCTGCACCGTTCCTGGATCGCCAAAAGAAGACCGCATTGCGGTAGGTAAGGCGGAACTGGGTTTAGGAATCCACGGCGAAGCAGGTGTGGAGCAGATTGATTACGTCAATGTGGCCAATGCTGTCGCTGCAGTCGCAGAAAAGCTCGCGCCTGTGATGGATAACAAGCCGCACGTCGTGCTGTTGAACAACCTGGGCGGCGCCTCGGTTCTGGAAATGTCGATCATTGCGTATGAGTTGACAAAGTCCAGCATATCCAAAAATCTGAAGTTTATTGTTGGCCCCGCTGCCATGATGACATCACTCGACATGCGTGGTTTTTCGGTCTCCGTTTATGCGCTTGGCGAAGATGAAGTCGAATATATGCAAAAGTCTTGTGGCCCGGCCGCTTGGCCTGGGTGCGTGGATATCACACCAGTATCAATCGTCGAACTACCAGATGGTCTGACGCCAATTCGCCCAGTTCCGTCTGAGCATCAGGCGACGGCGGATTTTCTGACTAAATGTTGTGACATTCTAATTAGCGCAGAGGTTGACTTAAACGCCCTCGACGCGAAATCCGGTGATGGCGATACTGGTTCGACATTGGCTGGTGCAGGGCGCGCAATGATTGGCGCTCTTGATCGCCTGCCTTTGGCCGACCACACGCAGCTTTACCGCGCCATAGGTCAAGAGCTTAGCCAAACAATGGGCGGTTCGTCCGGTGTATTGCTGGCGATTTTCTTTACAGCAGCAGGTGATGCGGCTTCGAGTGGGTTGCCAATGGTCGAAGTCCTTAAGGCTGGACTGAGCCGGATGCAGGAAATCGGTGGCGCCCAAGTCGGTGATCGCACCATGGTTGATGCTCTCAAACCTGCTCTGGATGCGCTTGAAAGCGGCCTGAAACCTGCAGCGGATGCTGCACGAAAAGGTGCGATCCACACTTCAACGATTGTCAAAGCTAAAGCTGGCCGTGCGTCCTATATCAGCGCCGAGCAGCTTGAGGGTCACATCGACCCCGGTGCCGAAGCAGTCGCGCGGTTGTTCGAGCAGTTAAGCGCGTAAACTAGATCAAATGGCGGCAGCGATAGCGATCGCTTCCGCCAAGAAAGTTCGGCTACAGTGCCGAGCGGTTCCTACAAGGCAGTTTTTGCCCTTTGGCCAACGTGCCATTCACGATCGAACGCGGTATCGAACCATCCGTTTGTCTATATTTACCTCCTCCGTATTGAGTTCGACATCGAACTTGCGGAGCCCGCCCCCTCTGGTGAATTTGGCATTATAGCCCCAAAGTGGCCTTACCGATGTTCCGATAATGGATATATTTCCAACCTCCAATTACGAGTAGCGTGACTAAGCGTGTTGCGTTTGAACACGTCGAGAGTTCGCGCAAACGGACGAATTGGAGGGGATATGATCAAAATCGAAGACTATGCATTTCCCAAGGGCCTCCATCTGCTGACACGTTGGCAGGAGGGCGAGGCAGAGGCGAAACAAGAGATGGCTAGCATCTTCGATGCTTCCATAGCAGGGGATTTCGACGATAATTTTGCCATACTTGCACCGCCGGATAGGGTAAATTCAACTGCTTCGGTCCACATGCTAACGCTGGCGGTTCTGCATGATCTCTATGGTGTTGAGTCGTGGGACTACTATAACACCAACCCCTATCGCTACGTCCGCACCAATCTGGCCGTGAGCCGCCTGCTGGGTGTGAACAAATATTACAACACTTGGGCGTTATACGCTTTCACCTGCGAACCGTTGGGGCAAACGATGATGTATCCGGACAAGTTTCCGCCAGGGGCTGATCCAGATGCGATACTGATCGGCAAGGATAACTGGCACCTGCTCGAGACGCCGGATTTCACCACGGGTGTCCCCAAGTCCATTGAAGACATCTTACGTGTCGTTGAAGAACTGACTGGCATGGCACCGCTGCTGAACATATCGGCGCCCTACAGTCTTGCGGCAGACATTTACGGGCAGGAGCCGTTGTTGGCAGATGTCGTGAACGACCCTGACAATGTGAACGCGCTTCTGGATCATCTGGGTGACAAAGTGCTGGGGCCGTGGATGGACCACCATTTCGAAACCTTCCCGAACGGCTGGGTTGAATTGTCGGATGCGTCAGGATCGCCATTCTTCATCGGCCCGGAAAATTGCAAGAATATGTCGATCCGCTCAATCCGGCACATGCTGAAGGATAAGCCATATACAGAACGTGTGTTTGACAACAATTATCGCGGTGATTTTGTGACTGAAGTGAAGAAGAAGGCCCGCGCCTCGCGGCGTAAAGCTACGGTAACAACTGATATCGCAAAGGTTAACTTGCTGGATCTGACGGAGGCAAAGGTTAGCGTCAATCCGGTATTCATCATGCGACTTGAGGCGGATAAGGTGGATATCTCGTTTTACGAAGAGCAGGCAATTCAAAGGAACCTCCCCCTGACATTGGGCATTGGTTCCCCCCAGATTGACCGAAACAGCATCGAGGATTTAGACGTTACAAAGGCAGCATTTACCGACGAAGCACGATCTTCTGTTCAGGCGATTAAGCGCGTTTGCGAAACTATCGAGCTACCCGAGGACAACCACGTCGGGGCCCCTTGGCCCAGCCATGTCTACTTTGAAGACGTCAACGGGCAATCGCAATTTGAACTGGTCGAAACCATTCTGAACGAAGTTTATAAGTCCGAACCGATCGAACGGAACTAAGAACCACATCCCGATGGACCCCTGTATGATCATGCACTACATTCGGTTCAAACCTGTAGATCAGGATTGATTATTGTGAACACGTGGGGCGCTAAATGCTGACGGTTATTTCTCCGGCCAAGAAGCTGGATTTTGAGGAAGTCTCGCCAAAAGTCGCGACAACCCTTCCGGATTTTCAAACCGACGCTTACAGCCTTAGCCGCACGGCGCGGCGGCTTAGTGTGGCGGATTTGCGAAAGCTGATGAAAATCAGCGAACCACTCGCCAAGCTAAACCAAGACCGCTTTAAAGCGTTTGAGGAAGAACCGTCACCGGAGGATACGAAATCGGCGGCGCTGGCTTTTGCTGGCGACACGTATTTGGGGCTGGAGGCCGGATCACTCGACCCTGACGAAATGGAATACGCGCAGGACCATTTGCGGATTCTATCGGGGCTTTACGGATTGCTGCGCCCTATGGACCTGATCCAACCCTATCGCCTTGAGATGGGAAGTCGTCTGGCGACGCGGCGCGGGAAATCTTTGTATCAGTATTGGCGCGACCGCTTGGCGATTGCCTTGAACGAGCAAGCCGAAGTGACGGGGTCCGAAACGTTGTTGAATTGCGCCTCGGTGGAGTATTTCACAGCGGTGGACCCTGCCGCGCTGAAGCTGCGGGTGATAACGCCAGTCTTCATGGAAGATCGTGAAGGCGATAGCAAAATCGTCAGCTTTTTTGCCAAACGTGCACGTGGTGCGATGGCGCGCTTTGTGATGCAGAACCGGATTACGGATGCGGAGGACCTGAAGGGGTTTGCCCTTGGCGGATATGGCTTCAGACCGGATCTGACTGAAGGGGATCGTATGGTGTTCACGCGCGACTATCCAGAGATGACCAATTGACCGACGCAGCGGACGCGGACTCGCGGTTGAAGCGTGGAATGTTGGTGGCTGGGCCGCTCGTCGTCATCTTGATGCTGTTGCTACCTACACCCGAGGGGCTGACCCGAGAGGGTTGGGCCGTTGCCGCCGTCGCATTGCTGATGGGCTTGTGGTGGATGACCGAGGCGATCCCCTTGGCCGCGACCGCGTTGTTGCCGCTGGTGCTGTTTCCAGCGATGGGGATTGCGCCGCTGGATGTAACGGCTGTTTCTTACGCGAACCCGTTGATCTTCCTATTTCTGGGTGGGTTCTTGATGGCCCGTGCGATGGAAAAACAGCATCTTAGCCAACGGGTGGCTTATGGGTTGTTGCAAAAAGGCAGTCTTAGTCTGCCCGGAATAATTGCAAGCATGATGATCGCGACAGCTTTTCTAAGCATGTGGGTCAGCAATACGGCAACGACAATGATGATGTTACCCATCGGGCAATCGATCATCCTTGCGGTGAACCAACGCGCGACTGACGCTGAGAAACCTGAAACTGCCAAATTCGCCACGGCGCTGATGTTGGCCATCGCCTATTCAGCTACGATTGGCGGAATGGGGACGTTGATAGGCACGCCGCCGAACGCGCTTTTTGCGGGGTTTATGAACTCCACATACGGAATTGAAATCGAGTTCTGGCGCTGGATGATGATTGGCGTTCCAGCTGTGATTATATTGATACCAGTGGCGTGGGTGTTGCTAACAAAGGTCTCGTTTCGGTTTTCTGTTTCGCGGGACTTGCTGAAAGGCGGGTTTATCGAGGGTGAGGCGCAGCAGCTGGGTCCGTTCAGTCGCGCGGAACTGTTCGTGGCCGTAATTCTGGGATTCGCGGCGTTCTTCTGGGTTTTTCGCGGAGTGATTACGGATATATTCCCATCCTTACTTCTTAGCGACGCAGGGATTGCTATAACGGCGGCGCTGTTGTTGTTCATCCTACCTGCCTCACGACCTAACCGCGCGCGCCTTTTGTCGTGGGACGATGCAAAAGGCATCCGCTGGGATGTGTTGCTTTTGTTTGGCGGTGGCTTGGCTCTGGCAGGGGCGATCAATGATACCGGTCTGGCTGGCTGGATTGGCGGGGCAATAAGCTTGCTGGCATTCTTGCCGCTATTCCTGTTCCTGCTTGGCACTTTCGTTGTTATAGTGTTGCTGGGCGAATTAGCCAGTAACACCGCCGTTGCAGCAATATTTTTACCCGTCGCAGGGGCGAGCGCGGCTGGTCTTGGGCTGGAACCAAGCCTTTTGGTGATGTCGGTGGCTTTGGCTGCAACGATTGGATTCATGCTGCCGGTTGCGACGCCACCAAATGCAATCGTGTTCGGCAGCGGTATGCTGAAAGTCTCAGACATGCTGAAGGCAGGTGCTTTTCTGGATATAATAGCAATTTTGGTGGTGGTCGTCTTGGCTATGACCCTAGGACCAATACTGTTCGCAAACTTATAAAGTTGGTAATGGGTGAACCCCGATAAATACCTTCACCGTGTCAGCGACATAAACAGTTTTGGCAGTTTTTCCGGCAGGCTTTCGACGCGATCAATCACCGTGAAATTGTTACGGCCAAAAATATCAGCAACATAGTCATCGGCGTTTGGATCAAGGCTGATGCAATAAGTTGTCACGCCTTTGCTGGCCAGCTCGCCAACAGCAAGATGGGTGTCGTCTTGCAAATACTTTGGGTCTGTCACGTCAATGTCGTGCGGTTGTCCATCGGTCAGCACCAGCAGCAATCGTTTTTCTTCGGCGCGGTTTTCGAGGTAACTACCGGCGTGGCGCAGCGCGGCGCCCATGCGGGTTGAATAGCCGGCCTGCATGGCGGCCATTCTGGCTTTGGGCACGTCGCCCCATGGTTCTTTGAAGGCTTTGAAGTGGGAATAGGACACCTCGTGCCGCGTATTTGACGAAAATCCAGCGATGGCGAGGGGGTCGCCTAAGGCCTCGACAGACGTTGCCAATAGCGCGGCGGCTTCTTGTGACAGTTGCAGAATGGTGCTTTCCGCGCCCGCAGGCACCTCGTTTACCGATTCCGATAGATCCAACAGCAACAGCACCGCAATGTCGCGCCCGTCTTTGACGTGGCTCTGCATAATGCGAGTGTCGGGCGTCGAGCCGATCCGGTAATCAATCGCGGCGCGGATGGCGACATCGATGTCCAGATCATCGCCCTCGTTCTGGTAGCGTACCCGTCGGCGCTGCTGGGGTTTAAGCAAATCGACAATCGCCTTCAGCTGCTTGAGCAAGCGCTGGTGTTTGTCCAGAAGCTGATCGATATGGCTGGCGTTACCCATTTCCTGAAAGGATTCATGTACTGTCACCCAGTCGGGGCGATAGCTTTGCAACTGGTAATCCCACTCGGGGTAGAAACGCGGGGGGAGTAGCCCATCATCTTCTTCATCCGCTAGCCGTTCCTGCGCACCGTGATCGGAGTGAAAATCATCCTCTTCCTCGGCTTCCTCAAGGAACATCCATAAATACCGGTTATCGTCGCGGTAGCTGACTTCTGTATCCTCGAACCATACGTTTGGTTGGCGGAAATCATGTTCGAAGTTCTTGGCCAGCCAGCTTACGCCAAGATCCACCGCCAGCTTTGGATCAAGTGGATCAGCCGCGAAGCGTTCACGAAAAAGCTGAACATATTCGAGCAGTGCCGGATCGGTATAACGGTGCTTGGGATTAAGAATTGCATAGGACAGCATCGCCAGCCGATGGCGGATGCAGGCCCAACCTTCTGGGCAGGTGCCGGGGGTCGGGATCGGGTGTATCTTCACCCAAAGATCCCGAAGACCAGGGTATTTTTGCATTGCCAGATGTTCAATCCGCGCATCTTCGAACACCTCGATGGCGATGTGCTGGAACACGCTGAAATTATCCGCCAACAACGGTTTGGTCCACTTTTTGTGAGCCAGCATGTGCGCAAGGATCGCCAAATAGCGGTGCAGGCCGGACATGCCGTATTTATCCTCGTAAACATCGGGGATGTGCAGGCCTTGTGTGTCTAGATGTGGCTTTGGTTTGCGCGCCGTCTCGAAGGCTTCGGAGTAGGGGCGGAAATCGAGATCGCTTTCCCAAAAGGCGCGCTGGAACATGTGAAGCTGGCGTTCAACGTCCATGAACAGGGTGCCGCTGCGCTCCTTAACTAGCATGGCTTTGGAGTCCGCGCTTTGCAGGCTGAAGTAATCCGGTAGGCGGTGCGGGTGGTCGCGATAAACGCGCATCCCGTATTCGACCCAGTTTTGCACACTGGGAAGGGAAAGTTGGGCGAACAGATACGGTGCACGCGCCAGCAAAGGCGTTGTGCCGTCTTTGGCCTCGGCTACCATTTTGCGGATCAGGCGCAACCAAACTCGCAGCAGATCAGCGTTATCAAGACGCCGCGCTACGTTGGCTAAAGTGCCCAGAAACGGCGCAATGGAGCCGCGCACGGCCTCGGCGGATAGATGTGCTGCCAGATCGGCTACTTCGGGGATAATTTCAACGTCGGAATGCTTCACCACTTCCGGAATGTCATCGAGGAACAGCAGAACCAGTTCGGTTCCACGGCCAAGTGCGCAGACTTTATCTGCCCCTGCCAGCCATGCGGTCAGGCCGTCTTCGTCCAGCACTTCTTGCGCCCGCTCAAGTGCAGGCTCAAAGATGTCGTCCACCTTTTTGACGGTGCATCTTAGACGGTCTCGCCAGATTTGGGCTTCAGGTTCCATCGGCCTAGCCGAGGATCATTTCAACGGCGGCATCCAGTGTTGCGCGGATGTCGGCGTCGTCTGATAACGGGCGCACCATGGCCATTTTGCAGGCCTCCACTGGATTGATACCTTGGCCGATCATCATCGCGCCATACACTAGCAGGCGAGTGGAAATACCTTCGTCAATCCCGTGGCCTTTCAGATTCCGCGCTTTGTGGGCAATTTCGACCAGCTTCAGCGCCATTTCTTTGTCTACGCCGCCTTCGCGGACCACAATCGCAGCTTCGTCTTCAGCCTCGGGATAGTCAAAATCAAGCGCCGTGAACCGTTGCTTGGTAGACTGCTTGAGGTCTTTCATCAAGCTTTGGTAGCCGGGGTTATACGAGATAACCAACTGGAAATCAGGGTGCGCTTCCAACAGCTCACCTTTCTTATCGAGCGGTAGAACCCGACGGTGATCGGTCAGCGGGTGGATAACTACGGTAGTATCCTGACGGGCCTCAACCACCTCGTCGAGGTAACAAATGGCGCCGATACGTGCGGCCACAGTCAGCGGACCATCCTGCCAATGCGTACCGTTTTCATCCAGCAGAAACCGGCCAACCAAATCGGCAGCAGTCATGTCTTCGTTACAGGCGACAGTGATCAACGGTTTGCCCAATTTCCACGCCATATATTCCACGAAACGGGATTTACCGCAGCCAGTTGGGCCTTTGACCATTACCGGAAGACGACAAGCATAAGCGGCCTCGTAAAGGGCGATCTCCGCGCCTGTGGCGTGGTAAAACGGTTCGGTTGTGATTTGGTATTGTTGGGCATCAACCATGTTTTTGCTCCTGGGGTTCTGTACGAAAAAGCCAACCGTGATTGGCTCATTAGTAAAGAAGTGTCCTGCCCCGCCAAACGGCGGAGCAGGGGGAGGAGGTCGTGCTTATTTGTGCACGCCCAGTTTTTCGCGCCAGCCAGGGTAGCTTGCATCAGCATCCGATGGGAAGCTCTCGAAAGCACCTTTAGTTTCTGGGTGATCTTTAGCGTATTCCACCAGATCAATACCTTCTTGCCAAGCTTCATATGCCTGACGCAGCGATTTAGCACCGGCAACGATGCCGTCTTTGTGCCCCAACGCGCCACCGCCGGAAGTCTGAATCACGTTACAGTGGCCAAGGTTCTCGAAGAAACCAGGCAGACGTAGCGCGTTCATACCACCTGAGATGATCGGTGAAGTTGGCTTCATGCGTTCCCAAGGTTGGGTGAAGTGCGTACCAACTGAAACATCATCCATCAGTGCATCAGCCAGAACGGTATCGGAGTTGTAGCCTTCCATTTTGCCAAAGCCCATGGTGCCTGTGTGAATACCAGAGGATCCGGCCATACGTGCCCACTTCATGTGCACAAGTGCTGTGTACCCACGGTTGGACTCTTCGCCCGTAATCATGCCGTGACCAGCGCGGTGATAGTGGATGAATTGGTTCGAGAAGTGACGACGTGCAGTCGTTACCATCCCTGTGCCGCCTACGAAACCGTCAACCAACAGGGCTACGTTTTCGCCCATATTGCCAAACTGCTCCATCACATATTCACCACGTGCCAGCATCTCGTCATGGGAATCGGCGGTGATGTTGGCCGAGAAGATTTTGCCTTGGCCAGTTTCGTCCATAGCACGTTTCATTGCGTCCACGACTAGTGGAATAGACTCACGCATTGGCGCGTAAACCTGATTGCCCTGAGGCTCGTCGTTCTTGATGAAGTCGCCGCCCAGCCAGAACTGGTAGCAAGCATCCGCAAATGGTTTCGGGCGAAGGCCCAGCTTTGGCTTAATGATTGTACCTACAACCATGCCGCCATTGTCGAGGTCACGACCAAGAATGCGCCACATATCGACGATGCCTTTGGAAGGGCCATCGAACAAACGCATGAAGTTAGGCGGTACGAAGAAGTCGAGCAGTTTTGCGTACTCAACGTCGCCCATGGCTTGATTGTTACCAATCATACACGTCATCAGAGACACAACCATCGCACGGCCGTCTGTGATGTTGCGGTCAAACAGATCGATCGGGAAAGCGATTTTCATCAGCTCTTTTTCTTCGTCGATCTCGTAGCAGATCGCATCTAACCCTTGCGCAAAGTCATCGGTAGTTACGGTTTGCACGTTTGTGCCGGTTGAGGACTCAGCACAGAAGTGTGCGGCGGTGCCGATGTAATCAAAGAAGCCGGCAGCCGGTTTCATTTTATAGGCGCCAAGAACGTGTTTGCCACCGGCAATCAGGTCTTCCTCTTTCAGCGATAGGTCGCTGTAGCGTGAAGTTTGGTCTAGCATGTTTTTCTCCCTTAACAGTGCTGAGTCATTTAGATGCGTTAATTCTAATATAAATCTAGGACTTCAAACGCATAGAGTAAAATCGATTGTTTCTATTGACGTCATAGATAAAATCTATAGTATGGGCGCTATGACGAATTTGAGCAAAAGCAACATCGTGCAAAGCCTGACGCTGCGCCAATTGCAGATATTCGAGGCAGTGGTGCGTTACGGCGGCTATACCAAGGCGGCCGATGCCTTGCATCTTTCACAGCCCACCGTGTCGATGCAGATCAAAAAGCTGTCTGAAACGTTGGGTTTGCCATTGTTGGAGCAAGTGGGGCGGTCGGTAAGCCCCACCGCTGCGGGGCGTGATGTCTATGATACTGCGCGCGAGATTTTGTCCGGTGTAGTGGCACTCGATGATCTGACGTCTGAGCATAAGGGCGTTGTACGTGGCGATCTTAGTCTGGCGGTGATTACGAGCGCGACATACTTTATGCCCCACTTGTTAGGCGCATTTATCAACCGCCACCCTGATCTGCGCCCACGCCTGACAATCACCAACCGTGCGAATGTGTTGGAGCGATTGAAATCCAATCAGGATGACTTGTTGATCATGGGGCAAGTACCACAGGAAATCGCTGTTGAAGCACACCCGTTTATCGATAACGAAATGGTCGTTGTGGCCCCGCCCGGTCATCCGCTGCTGGAACATAATAACATCTCGCTGCAACGCTTGGCACAGGAACGATTTCTGGTGCGTGAACCAGGGTCAGGTACTAGGCTGACCGTCGACCGTCTGTTTGCCAGTCACGACATCTCCATCACACCCTTCATGGAACTCGGCAGCGCCGAGGCGATCAAGCAGGGGGTTTTGGCTGGGCTCGGCGTTTCGGTCCTGTCACGTCGCAACATCGGTCTGGAATTGGCGAGCGGGCATATCGCCGTGCTTGACGTTCAAGGATTCCCGCTAGTGCGCCGTTGGTATGCGGTACACCTACGCGGTAAGCGTTTGTCATTGGCGGCACGCTCGTTTCTGGATTTCATCCTGACCGAAAGTGGTGAGACTCTCTCGACTTAAGTCGCGCTGCCACCAACCGTCAAATCACCGATTAACAGTGTAGGTTGCCCAACTCCAACCGGAACGGACTGCCCGGCCTTTCCGCAAGTTCCGATCCCGGGGTCCATTGCCATATCATTGCCAATCAACCGAATTTTGTTCAGCGCGGTTGCCCCGTCGCCAATCAAAGTGGCCCCTTTCACGGGATTGCCGACGACGCCGTTTTTCACACGATACGCTTCGGTACAGCTAAAGACGAACTTGCCATTAGTGATATCCACCTGTCCGCCACCAAACCCGACTGCATATATACCGTCCTTAACATCAGACACGATATCGCCCGGTTCAACATCGCCGCCCAACATGATCGTATTCGTCATTCGTGGCATCGGCGCATGGGCATAGCTTTGCCGCCGCCCGTTACCCGTTGCGGGAACCCCCATAAGTCGGGCGTTCTGGCGGTCTTGCATGAAGTTGACCAGAATACCGTCTTCGATCAGCACATTGCGTTGCGATGGCGTACCTTCGTCGTCAAAGGAAATCGAGCCACGACGGTCAGGGATTGTTCCGTCGTCCACCACCGTCACACCCTTGGCGGCAATCCGTTTGCCCATCAGCCCTGCAAAGGCGCTGGTTTTCTTGCGATTGAAATCGCCCTCCAACCCGTGTCCGATTGCTTCGTGTAGTAAAATTCCGGGCCAACCGTTGCCAAGAACCACATCCATAACACCCGCTGGTGCAGGTTCAGCGTTTAGGTTAACCAGTGCGATCCGTAATGCCTCTTTCGCGGCGGCTTTCCAGTGATCGTCTGTCATTAGCATCGCCAAACCGTGTCGTCCGCCACCAGATGAATGCCCGCTTTCGCGCCGGCCGTCTTTTTCAACGATGACAGACACACTGATCCCTGTCAGTGGTCGGGCCTCGGACAGGTGCACGCCATCAGGTCGCAGAATTTCGATTTCTTGCATACTGGCTGTCAGACTTGCCGAAACCTGCACGACCTTGGGATCAAGTGCGCGCGCGAAAGCGTCGATTTCGCGCAGTGTCTCTATCTTCACTGCGAATGTGGCGTCGTCAAACGGATCAAGATCAGTATACAGGCGCTGGTTAGTGGCCGCTGGCGGAGGGGCCATCGTGCCACCTCCATCGCCGACCGCTAATCGCGCAGTTTCGGCAGCGCGCTTTAACGCAGCTTCGGAAATTTCAGACGAATGCGCATATCCAGCTGTCTCTCCGCGAATGGCGCGTAGGCCAAATCCTTCAGACGCATCATAGCTGGCGGTTTTTATCCGTCCGTCGTCCAAAACCAACGCTTCGGAGCGTCGGCGTTCAAGGGAAAGCTCCCCGTCATCAGCACCGGCGGTAGCGGCACGAAGTGTTTCTAGAGAGCGGTCTAGGTCCAGATTCGTCTCAAATGGGCGGAAACGTGGTGTAGTTGACGACATATTTGGTCCTTTGGGCAGCGAAATGCTTAGAAGCGGCTGAATGCCGCAAATGACTGACTTGTTATCTAACGTCTAATATGATCTTTGATCTAGATCAATAAACGGAGATTCTGCAAATTATAACTAGCAGGATTTATAGAGTGCTAAATAGCACAAATGACGGGGAACAAACGATGCGGATTGGTGATTTCTTCACAAAAGTTGCAACTTTTATAGTTGCTACAATGATTTCCGGCGCTGCTTGGGCGCAAGACGGTATTACGGGCCTTGAGTCCATTGGCAAACCAACAGCTGGCGCCTATGGCTTCCAAACAGCTGCAACCGAACTGGCGCGAGACATTCAATGGCTGGACGGAATGATCAACTGGATCATCGGACTAATTTGCTTGTTCGTGACAGTGCTGCTCATTTGGGTCATTGTTTTCTATAACCGTCGTGCCAACAAAGACGCGGCACGCTTCACCCATCACTCGACCGTCGAGGTTGTCTGGACTGTTGCACCAATCCTGATCCTGATCGTTATCGGTTCCTTCTCGCTGCCAATTCTTTTCAAGCAGCTCGAGATACCTGAATCCGACCTGACCATCAAAGTTACAGGTAACCAGTGGTACTGGACATATGAATACCCTGACAGCGAATTCGAATTCGACGCCTATATGATTGGCGCTGGCGAGCCTGGCTTGACAGAAGATGTTAAAGCAGAGCTGGCCGAGTACGGTTACGCTGAAGATGAATTCCTGTTGGCCACTGACAACGCTGTAGTTGTTCCGGTGAACGCAGTTGTTCGTCTACAGATTACTGGCGGCGACGTTATCCACTCGTGGGCGATCCCATCATTCGGTGTGAAACTGGACGCTGTTCCGGGTCGTCTGAACGAGACATGGTTTGCTGCCGACATGGAAGGCGTTTACTTCGGTCAATGTTCCGAGCTTTGCGGCAAGGATCACACGTACATGCCAATCACTGTCAAAGTGGTTTCGCAAGAAGTGTATGACGCATGGCTGAACCGCGCTGTTGAAGAGTTTGCAGGTCTACCAACTTCTATCACTGTCGCATCTGCCGACTAATACGTTCCATCGGGGCGGCTAGCTGCCCCGATCCTTAATGGGCGAGAATATGACTGACGCAACCTACATGGCTGAAACGCAAGAATATGACGCGGAGTTTGGCGACTATGTCGACCTTCTAAAGCCGCGCGTCATGCGTTTGGTTATTTTCACTGCGGCCGTTGGCTTGTTTACAGCACCCGTCGCTGTACATCCGATTATCGCATTTGCCACCATTTTGTGCATCGCGATTGGGGCAGGGGCCTCTGGTGCGTTGAACATGTGGTGGGATGCCGACATCGATGCCATCATGAAACGCACAACCAGCCGTCCGATCCCGTCGGGCCGCGTCACACGCGGCGAGGCGTTGGCGATTGGCTTAACGCTTTCGTTCATGTCAGTGATGATGCTGGGCCTTTTCGGTAACTTGTTTGCCGCTGGCCTGCTGGCTTTCACGATGTTCTTCTACGCCGTTGTTTATTCCATGTGGCTGAAACGCAGCACGCCCCACAACATCGTGATTGGTGGCGCCGCTGGCGCGTTCCCTCCGATGATCGGATGGGCCGTTGCAACTGGTGGCGTCAGCATCGAGAGCATTCTGATGTTCGCGCTTATCTTCATCTGGACACCACCGCACTTCTGGGCGCTGGCGCTGTTCCGTAATGAGGATTACAAAGCCGCCAAAATTCCAATGTTGCCTGTTACCAGCGGCACACGCGTAACGCGTCGCCATATATTGGCGTACTCGGTCCTGCTGGTTCCAATTGCAATCGCGCCTGCGTTTACGCAAATTGGCGGTCCGCTGTATTTCGCTGTGGCTATCGCGTTCAACGCTGTATTCCTTTTCGGCGCGTTCCGCCTTTGGCAGCGTAATGACGAAGTAGCAGACGCGGATACATACCGCGCTGAAAAGCGTTTCTTCATGTTCTCCATCCTTTATCTTTTCGTCCACTTCGTCGCCTTGTTAGCCGAGGCCGCCCTGCGTGCCCTCGATCTTGGGTTCGCGAACTGGCCAGTGTGGTTCTGATCATGTCCGGTATTCATAAAGAACAC
This sequence comes from Paracoccaceae bacterium, assembly GCA_023134935.1. GTDB lineage: Bacteria > Pseudomonadota > Alphaproteobacteria > Rhodobacterales > Rhodobacteraceae > NORP23. The sequence continues at coordinate 16,282 of JAGLUD010000106.1, forward strand.
GAGCTGCACACGCGCCGCAAAGGCCGTAATGCTTCCGTCGGGATCGCGCTCGCGTTGTTCGTTGGCCTGATTTTCGCCGTGAGCATCGTGAAACTTAGCCAACCACAGGGTGTGGATATCAAAGCCCCGAACTTCAGCCTCGATGCGGTGACTGAATGAGCGCATCCGCCAACAAACGTGTTGTCCTAAGCCTGGTCGCAATCGTTGCGTTCATGGGGGCGATGGGTCTTGCGGCGGTTCCATTCTACAACTGGTTTTGTTCGGTTACAGGGTATGGCGGCACGACAGCCGTTGCATCCTCAGGGCAGGCTGGCGAAATCCTCGATCAGACGATGTCGATCCGCTTCGACGCCTCGAAAGAACGCGACATGCCATGGAGCTTCAAGCCCGTGCAGCGCGAAATGGAAATCCGTATAGGTGAAGTCGGTTTGGCTTTCTACGAAGCTCATAATCCGACCGATCGAGTTGTGGCAGGTACAGCAAGCTATAATGTTACGCCGCACACAGCTGGTGAATTTTTCACCAAAATCGACTGTTTCTGTTTTACCGAGCAAATATTGCAACCTGGCGAAACCGTGCAGATGCCCGTCACGTTCTACGTCGATCCGGAAATTGTTAATGATCGCGACGGCAAATTCGTCAAATCGATCACACTATCCTATACATTCTATGAAACCGACCTACCGAGTGAACAAGCCAGCCTTGAGCAAACGGTAGACGATACTACAAATTCTGCGGTAAACTGACCGCGATTACGTCAAATAAAAGAGGGACCCAACATGGCGCATGAAAAAAATCACGATTACCACATTCTGGCACCAAGCCCGTGGCCACTACTGGGCGCGTTTAGCGCGTTCATTATGTTCTTCGGCTCAGTGTTGTGGATGAACGACTCCGGCCTCGGGATGGCGATGGCACTTATCGGCTTCGCCGGTGTGCTTTACACAATGTATGTTTGGTGGGCAGAGGTTGTAGTCGAAGGCAACACTGGCGATCACACGCCGGTCGTTCAAATCGGCCTACGCTACGGCGTTATCCTTTTCATCACCTCCGAAGTCATGTTCTTCGTTGCTTGGTTCTGGGCTTTCTTCCGCGCCTCGCTTTTCCCGATTGCGGATTATGCAGGCGGTGTTTGGCCACCAGAAGGTATCGAAACGCTGGACGCTTGGCATTTGCCATTGATCAACACGTTGATCCTGCTGTGTTCCGGTGCTGCTGCAACTTGGGCGCACCACGCGTTGGCGCATGATAATGATCGCAAAGGTTTGAAAAACGGCCTGATCCTTTCCATCCTGCTAGGTATGCTGTTCACAGTCTTCCAAGTCTACGAATACGCGCATGCGACCTTCAGCTTTGGCGGCAACGTCTACGGTGGCACGTTCTTCATGGCGACGGGTTTCCACGGTTTCCACGTGATCGTCGGCACGATCTTCTTGGCTATCTGCCTGTTCCGCGCCCAAAAAGGCCACTTCACCCAAGAAAGCCATATCGGCTTCGAGGCGGCTGCGTGGTACTGGCACTTCGTTGATGTTGTATGGTTGTTCCTGTTCGCAGCAATCTACATCTGGGGTGGCTGATACCTGCCAGAGGGGGCGGTGCCTGTAAGGGTTCCATCAGCGCCCAACCTTCTCTATAGATTTCGCGCGAGTCCTTATCAAAGGGCTCGCGCTTTCGTTTGAACCGAGGTCCATATGAACCGACGCATCCCCTTGTTGATCTTTGGCCTGGTTGGCACCGCCATCCTGATGTCGCTGGGCTTTTGGCAATTGCAGCGTATGACATGGAAAGCCGGTATTTTGGCCGAGATCGACATACGGCTTGCCGAGCCGCCCGTTGCGTTACCGGCAAGCCCTGATCCGGTTGCAGATAAATACCTGCAAGTCGAGGTCACGGGCAGAATTGTTGACGGTGAACTACACGTCCTGACCTTTGGTGACGGTGGTCCCGGGTTCCGTGTGATTGCGCCGATGGTTCTGGAAGATGGTCGCCGAATTTTGGTGGATCGTGGCTTCTTGCCTGAAGTAGAAAAGAACACTCCGCGGGCAGGTGGGGATGTTACCGCCGTCGGCTCGCTTGTCTGGCCACAAGAAACTGACAACTACATTCCTGACCCTAACCGTGAGAAAAACATCTGGTTCGCCCGAAACGTGGATTTGATGGCTGAAGCACTGGAATCCGAACAGGTAATGGTCGCCGTTTCACGAAGCACAAACAACGACGGGATCACACCACAACGGGTGTCGGTTAACATTTCGAACCGACATTTGGAATACGTGATGACATGGTTTTCATTGGCCGCTATATGGGTCGGGATGACAGGATACGCACTTCGGCGTATCAAACCTAAAACATCGTGAGTCGGAACAGATAAAATGCGGTATATATCTACACGGGGCCAAGCACCCTCATTGAGTTTTGAAGAAGCAATGCTAACGGGTTTGGCCCGTGACGGCGGCCTGTATGTGCCCGAAAGCTGGCCACAGATGAGCCATGACGACATCGCCGCCCTTGCTGGCCTGTCGTATGAGGAAGTCGCCTTCCGTGTGATTAAACCATTCATCGGTGACACATTTAGCGACGATGAATTCCGCGAAATCCTCTCGAAGGCGTACGGAACCTTCATGCATGACGCCCGATGCCCGCTCGTGCAACTGGACTCGAACGACTACCTTCTGGAACTCCACCACGGCCCGACTTTGGCCTTCAAAGATGTTGCGATGCAGCTGATAGGCCAGATGTTCGAGGTTGCCTTGAAGCGCCGCGGTGAACGCGTGACGATTGTTGGTGCAACATCGGGCGATACTGGATCTGCGGCTATCGAGGCGTTCGCAGGACTAGAATCCGTTGATGTGTTTATCATGTATCCACATGGCCGCGTGTCCGAAGTGCAGCGCCGTCAGATGACCACACCTGCCGCCGCCAACATCCATGCACTAGCAGTGGACGGTGATTTCGACGATTGCCAAGCGCAATTGAAGAACATGTTTAACGACTTTGAATTCCGCGACGGTGTGAAGCTGGCTGGTGTAAACTCCATCAACTGGGCGCGGGTTATGGCGCAAGTGGTTTACTACTTCACCTCCGCCGTGTCGCTGGGGTCACCACATCGTAAGGTTTCGTTTACAGTTCCGACAGGGAACTTCGGCGACATTTTCGCGGGTTACGTTGCCAAACGCATGGGCCTGCCTATTGACCGCCTCGTGATTGCCACCAATCAAAACGACATCCTGCATCGCACGCTTGCCAGCGGTGACCACAGCAAAACGGGCGTAACCCCTTCTATCAGCCCGTCGATGGATATTCAGGTTTCGTCCAATTTTGAACGCCTGTTGTTCGACCTATATGACCGCGAAGGCCCTGCCGTTTCGCAGCTTATGGATGATCTGAATTCCAAAGGTGCATTCACCCTTTCGCAAGGCGCGTTGGGTCGCCTTCGGGATGAGTTCGATAGCGCAAATTGTTCCGAGGAAGAAACTTCGGCTACAATCCGCTTCGCGCAGGACCATTACGGTGAAATAGTTTGCCCACACACGGCTATCGCAATCAAGGCCGCCGCCGAGATGCGCGGTGACCCGGCTACACCAATGATTACGCTGTCGACAGCTCACGCTGCCAAATTCCCTGACGCGGTTGAGGCCGCATGCGGCATTCGCCCCGACTTACCACCACACATGGCAGGCCTTTTTGATCGACCAGAACGCGTTACTCGCGTCACTAACGATTTGACGGCCATCAAAGACATCATCCGCAAAGGGATCAATACGTGAGCGTTCAAATGCACACCTTGTCGAACGGTTTCCGTATCGTCACAGAAAGCATGCCCGGCCTGAAATCCGCTACCATCGGTATCTGGGTAGACGCCGGCGCACGCCATGAGCGCTTAGATCAAAACGGCATAGCGCATTTTCTGGAGCATATGGCCTTCAAGGGAACCAAGCGTCGCACGTCGTTGGATATCGCCGAGGCTATCGAAAACGTCGGTGGGTTTATTAACGCCTACACAAGCCGCGAAACGACTGCATACTACGCGCGAGTGCTGGAAGAACATGTACCGCTCGCACTCGATGTAATTTCGGACATCTTGCTGGAACCGGCGTTCGATCCACGCGAACTGGAAGTCGAGCGCGGTGTGATCTTGTCCGAAATCGGCCAATCTTTCGATACGCCGGACGATATCATTTTCGACTGGTTGCAAGAAACTGCGTTTCCTGATCAACCAATGGGTCGCCCGATCCTAGGCCCAGCCGAGCGTGTAAAATCGTTCAGCCGTGAAAACCTGGCGGGGTTCGTGCAGGAATACTACGGGCCGGAGCAAATGATTTTGGCTGCTGCGGGGGCCGTTGACCATGACGCCATCGTGCGTGAAGCTGAAAAGCTGTTCAGCCATCTGCCGCGCCGTACCGCCGCGATTGCCCCCAAAGCGAACTTTATCGGTGGCGAGAAGCGCGAGATCAAAGATCTGGAGCAGGCACACTTTACCTTCGCAATCGAGGCCCCGGGCTTTCGTGACGAAGACGTCTATACCGGCCAAATTTTCTCCACAGCATTCGGTGGCGGCATGTCTTCGCGCCTATTTCAGGAGGCTCGTGAAAAGCGTGGTCTATGCTATTCCATCTTCGCCTCGGCCAGCGCACACGAGGACACCGGAATGTTCACAGTTTACGCAGGCACCAGCGGTGACAAAGTTGCCGAGCTGGCAGACCTGACAATCACCGAATTACGACGCGCAACCCAAGACATGAGCGATGTCGAGGTTGAACGTGCTCGCCAACAGATGAAGGCGGGAATGTTGATGGGGCTGGAAAGCCCCTCCGCCCGTTGTGAACGCATTGCTCGCATGGTTTCGGTGTGGAACCGCGTACCAGACCTTGAGGAAACCGTCGACAAAATCGAAGCAGTGACCACCCCTAAAGTTCGTGAGTTCGCTCAAAAGCTGTGCCTCACAGGCAAACCGGCGATGGCGCTTTATGGGCCGGTGGATAAAACACCGCCGTTAGCAACGCTTGCCGATAAACTCGTGGCATAGCGGTGTTCTTTCGGCCCAAAACCCAGATACTCCAGACCGAGCGTTTGGCGTTGCGCTTAGCCGAATCTGCCGACTACATCGAATGGGCAGACCTTCGTCGGGGTTCATCCGACTTTCTGCAGCCATGGGAGCCAGTGCGCGACAGCGCGTATCTGACACGCCGCTCGTTCCAGAATAGAGTAGTGTGGGCCAGACGAATGGCCAAAGACGGCCGCGCCTTGAATATGCTGATATTTAGTCGCGACGACAGTCAACTGGTGGGCGGCATCACTCTTGATAATATTCAGGGTGGCGTGTCCAAGTCCGCCACTGTTGGTTATTGGATGGGCGAAAACTTCACACGTCAAGGCTACATGGCGGAGGCCCTGAATGCATCGGTTTTGCACGCATTCACGGTCCTGGACATTAGTCGTATTCAGGCCGGCTGCCTGCCCGAAAACGCCCCCTCGCGTTCGTTGCTTGAGAAATCCGGTTTCAAATATGAAGGCGTTGCACAAAGTTATTTGCAAATTGCTGGCCGCTGGCGCAACCATGTTTTATATGCGAATTTACGGCGTGATCGCCGTGGTCGTACGGATTAAAACCACTTGAATATTGTCGGAGGGATGCATGCCCCTGAACGAACCAACACCCGAATTCCTGTCAAAACTGGCGAGCATCACTGATTCCGCCACACCCGCAGCCCGTTATCTGGAAGAACCGCGTGGGCGGTATGAAGGGCAGGGTGTAGCGGTAGTGCGTCCACGCTCGGTGAACAAGGTTTCGGAAATCGTGCGCTTGTGTAATACGCATAAAGTTGGCGTCGTTCCTTATGGTGGCGGTACAGGGCTTGTCGGTGGTCAAACGTCAATTGCCGGACCGAAACCTGTAATCCTGTCGCTGGAACGACTGAACTCCATCCGCGATGTTGACCCTGCCGACAACATTCTTACCGCCGAAGCGGGTGTGATTTTGGCGGACATCCAGAACGCAGCAGACGATGTGCAGCGCCTGTTCCCACTTTCACTAGCTTCTGAGGGTTCCTGCCAAATCGGCGGAAACCTTGCCACCAACGCGGGCGGTGTGAATGTACTGCGCTACGGAAACACCCGCGATCTATGCCTCGGGATCGAAGCGGTCTTGCCTGATGGCAGCATTTTTGGCGGACTAAAGCGGCTGCGTAAAGACAACACGGGCTACAACTTGCGCAACCTTTTGATCGGTGCAGAGGGTACGCTGGGCATTATCACGGCAGCGACTTTGCGGCTTATGCCTAAACCGGTCGAGGTCGAAACGGCCTTCTTGGCCATCCCCAACCCGCAGGCCGGTGTGGAAATATTAAGCCGTCTGTCGACACAACTTGGCGAAGTGACTTCGGCGTTTGAGTTAATCCACCGCCAAGGTTTGGAGTTCCTGAACGAAACAGGAATCGAATTTACAGAGCCTCTTCCCTCAAACCCTGAATGGATGGTGCTGCTGGAATGCGGGGCCGGTGGGGATTCCGGCCTGAAGGATAATCTGGAACGAATATTGGGCGATGCATTCGACGCGGGGCTGATAGCCGACGCCGTCTTGGCGCAAAACGAGGCGCAACGGCAGGCATTCTGGAATATCCGCGAACATATCCCAGTGGCTAACCGTAGGATCGGCGTGATCTCTTCACATGATATTTCGGTTCCTGTCAGTCAAGTCCCCGATTTTATCAAGCGTACGGCGCAAATGGTGAAATCCATTAACCCGAAGTTCAGGATAAATTGCTTTGGCCATCTGGGTGACGGTAATTTGCACTACAACATTTACCCTCCAAAGGGTGCGAAGCGTGCGGAATTCGATGGCATCCGCGCATCGTTGGCCAGAAATGTCTATGAACTGGTGGATGGCTTTGGTGGTTCTTTCAGTGCCGAACACGGGATTGGGCGTATGAAGAAAGCGGACCTGTTGAAATACAGCGATCCGGCGAAACTGACAGCTATGCGGGCAATTAAAAGCGCGCTGGACCCGAACGGAATCATGAACCCCGGTGCCGTAATCTAAAATGCTCCGCCGGAGGGGACCAGCGGAGCATTTCTACCAGTCGAAACTGATGCAAGCAGCACCCAATTCTCGTGGGGTGACGATGTTTTGCCATAGAATGGTTAACAAGGAGTTAGCGGATCGTTACGCGCCTTCGAAATCGCAAAGGATATGAACATCCATTCCCATTTCCTCAAGCTTTTTGCGACCGCCGAGTTCCGGTAGGTCGATCACAAAAGCACAGCTTAAGACGACACCGCCCATACGCTCAATCAGTTTGATACCCGCTTCGGCAGTACCACCGGTTGCCAACAAATCATCGACAAGCAGGATTTTCTCGCCTGGTTGAATGGCGTCATGATGCACCTCCATCACGGCTTCGCCGTATTCTAGCGAATATTCCTGCTCGATCGTTTTACCGGGCAGTTTGCCCTTCTTACGGATAGGCACGAACCCTTTCGACAGCTGGTGCGCGATCGCACCACCAAGGATAAACCCGCGTGCTTCCAGCCCAACGACCTTGTCGATCTGTTCCCCTGCGTAGGGGTGCAACAGCTGGTCGATGGCCATGCGGAAGCCGCGCGGATCACCGAATAGTGTCGTCACATCGCGAAACATGATCCCTTCGTGTGGAAAATCGGGGATAGTGCGGATGTAGTCTTTGACTGTTTTATTTCTGGGCATCAGCCCCTCCGTGCATTTTTGGTGATTTCATCATTTTCTCAACGACAGCAATGGCTTGCGCTTCGCGCTCTGCCCAGTCGCCTGAAATCAGGGTATAACTGGCATCGAACGCATCCAGCTTGGTTTTGATCTTGGTGAAGAACTTCTGCCGTAATTCCTGTTTGCCGTAATACCGCAGGGGGTCTTCCTCCCACGGGGCATTTGCGTCCAGTAACAGGTAATGGTCCGGCAATTCGATCCGCGCCTCAAGGTCGGGCAGGGACCGACCAAGCAGCATTTCCGCCCAGACAGCGGTCAACAGCGGGTCTGTATCCTCGAACAAGATAGGGCCGGCTTTCAGCGACAGGGTCTTACGGTGGGCAACGTGCCCGTCAACGATGTAGTGCAACTCTTCGGCGCGGTAATCACCAGCGACGCGGTATTTCTCATACGGGCGACCGTATTCCGGCACGTATGGGCCGCCGAACTTTTGCGCCAGAACATCCGCCATATAGGATTTGCCAGTGCTTTCCGGCCCCACCAAGGTCAGGCGTTTTTGAAAGTATGGGCGCACATAATCCGGAATAGATTTCCAGTGGTTAAAAGGGTCTTCACGTACGTCAACCGAGTTTGCAGGAAACGCCATCCACATCGGGTCGAGGATGAAATGCTGTGCGTTCAGCGAACGGGCAAGATCAACGATATACCCTTCCGAGCCAATCACACGGTCGATAGCCTCGGGGTGGAAACCACGAATAATTGGCCCCCAGTCAGGGCTGTCAGACGCAAGCGGCTCCGCACCGTTATTGGCAACAATCACCACCGCTTCGGGAAACAGGCTTTCCATCCAGCTTTTGCGCATCGACGGGCTGATAGGGTCTTTGTCAGACGCTGACAGGATGATCGTCAGCCGGTCCACCAGATACGAGGCCGTACGCACCAGCGCCACGTGCCCTTCGTGCGGGGGCATGAATTTACCAAGGATAACGCCGGTGGTTGTCATGTGTCGCCTCGTTTGTTCGAACCGCCTTGTAGCGTGTTACCGCGGGGAATGGCAGATGAAAATGAAGTTTAAAGGACGCGGCCGGCAACGACATCCAGTTTGGCTACCATCGCGGGGTCGCGGGCCTCGGGTGCCGTCAGGATGGCGAACTCCAACGCGCGATCGCAGCCATGTTCACAAACGTCACGCGTTGCCCCCAGAAGGGCTGGTAGGCGCTTGACCATACCGCGCGCTTTGTCTGCGTTGCCGAACAAAGTCTTGATGATTTCGTTGATATCGACCTCGCCGTGGTCAGGGTGCCAACTGTCGTAATCAGTGATCATTGCCACAGATGCGTAATCCAGCTCCGCCTCGCGCGCCAATTTGGCTTCGGGCATGTTGGTCATACCAATTACATCACAGCCCCAAACCTCGCGGTACATTTTGCTTTCGGCGAGGGTCGAAAACTGCGGCCCCTCCATCGCCAGATACGTTCCACCGATGTGAACGGTGATCCCTTCGGCCTTGGCCGCCTCAAAGCAAGCCGCAGACAGGCGCGGGCACGTAGGGTGCGCCACAGAAACATGGCCAACACATCCCGGCCCAAAGAACGACTTTTCCCGCGCGAAGGTGCGATCAATGGACTGGTCTACGATCACGAAATCGCCGGGTGCCATTTCCTCGCGAAACGACCCACAGGCGGAAACCGAAATCACATCCGTCACGCCAATTCGTTTCAGTGCATCAATATTGGCACGATAATTGATCGACGTTGGTGTCTGCACATGTCCGCGACCATGGCGCGGTAAAAACGCCATTTTCACGCCGTTCAAAGTGCCGGTAAATACCTGATCTGACGGCTCCCCCCACGGGGTTTCAACCGTTACCCATTTCGCGTCCTCAAGCCCGTCAACGTCATAAAGGCCACTGCCGCCGATAATCCCGATCATAGTATCCATTGTCATTCCTTAAGCAGGTCGATTAAGCGCAAAAACATCCGTTACAGACGTGTAATCCTTATACCCCAGCCGCGCCAGCGGGGTATAGCGGGTGACATCGAATATTCCGTTCACAATGACGGTATCATCTAGATGTACGCCAACCACCTCGCCCAACACCATCACGTTATTTTCGCCAGGAAGGTCGATTATCTTGAACAACTTGCATTCCAGCGAAGCAGGCGAAGCCGCAACACGCGGCGCTTTAACGATATTGCAATCCGCTTTGGTAATGCCTGCATGTTCAAATTCATCCGACCCCGCCGCCAACGCACCCGAAGAGCTGTTCATCAAGTCCTTCAATTCCAGTGATACAATATTCACCACGAACTCACCCGTCGCACGGATATTGGCTACCGAGTCCTTCGCATACGATTGATCCGGCTTCGCCCCCGTACTGGCAAACATCACCATCGGCGGATTGTCCGTCACCGCATTGAAAAAGCTGTACGGCGCAAGATTAGCACGCCCTTGCGCATCCACCGTAGAAATCCAACCAATGGGGCGCGGCGAAACGATTGCCTTGAACGGATTATGTGGTAGGCCATGATCGTCGATATTCGGGCGATAAAACATGCGCGATGTCCTTTTGTCTATTTGCCGAAAAGCTAGGGGCATGTTAGGCAAGTGTCGAGAGACATTTAGGGAAACGCCACAATGTATATGCAGATCACCCGACGAAGCTGAACTTGTCGCCCGCACGGGCAACCTCTTTTCTATCCATTATGCCGGTAGCTTCCAATGTTTCGCATTTCTCAAGAAACCCCAGATGACTTGTACGAGGTGGAATACCTCTACGACCTCGCGTTTGCGCCTGGCCGGACAGCGTTAAGTTCATATCGTTTGCGCGACGGTGTCGATCCGATCGCCGAGCTGTCACTGATCGCGCGGGATAAATACGACATCCTCGCAGGCGCAATACGGTTTTGGCCTGTTCGGATCGGGCAGGCGGGGCATTCCGCGCTACTACTCGGCCCCGTTGCCGTTCACCCGACGCGCCAAGGCGAGGGGTTGGGGAACTTGCTGGTATCCGAGTCGCTGGCCCGTGCAATGGATATAGGCTGGTCTCGGGTTATCCTGATTGGTGATGAACCATACTATCGTCAGTACGGGTTTCGCCGTGAACTTGCTGGAGACTTGAACTACCCTCCCCCCACAAACCCTGATCGCTTGCTAGCGAAGGCATTGAGGGAAGCTGCGTTTGAAGGCGTTTCTGGCCTGATCCGCAAGTGGGAATGATGCCACGTTAAGCGAAGTATTCCCGCAATATACGTGTGTAAATGGCCTTCAACTGATGGATTTGCGCAACCTCCACCCGTTCATCAACCTGATGCATGGTTTTGCCTACCAAACCAAATTCGACAACCGGACAATGGTTTTTCACGAACCGCGCATCCGATGTGCCACCCGATGTAGACATCTCCGGCGTAACGCCCGTTTCAGCAGCTACCGCCGATGCGATCAACGCCGACAATTCCCCGGGGGCCGTAATAAAGCTTTCACCCGAAACCTGCACCCGCATCGCAACATCAACGTCGTTTGCGGCAGCGATGCCGTTGGCAATTTCGCGCAACCAAGCGGTAAGTTTTTCAGACGTATGGTCATCATTGAACCGAATATTAACGGTCGCACGGCAACTCGCCGGAATAACATTATTCGCCGTATTGCCTGTATCGATTGTCGTAACCGCCAGCGTTGAGGCATCAAAGTGCTCGGTCCCGCCATCCAATTCATGGCTAGCCAACTGGTCAACCAGTCGCGCCATCGCGGGCAACGGGTTGTTGGCGCGGTGCGGATAAGCCGAATGCCCCTGCACCCCCGTCACCGTGAAATATGCGGTCATGGAGCCACGCCGCCCGATTTTCATCATCTCGCCCATCGTGTTGGGGCAAGTCGGCTCACCTACCAGACAGTGGTCAATCTTCTCGCCATTAGCGTCCATCCAGTCCAGAAGCGCAACGGTCCCGTCAGTCGCATCGCCTTCCTCATCCCCGGTGATCGCCAACACAATTGACCCGTTCGGCGGTGTC
>JAGLUD010000107.1 GCA_023134935.1 Paracoccaceae bacterium
GTGAACCGAATGCCGGAAAATCGACACTGCTAAACAAAATGGTCGGCGCGAAAGTGTCAATCGTCACGCACAAGGTTCAAACCACGCGTGCCCGTATTCGCGGGATCACGATCAAAGACGACACGCAAATCGTATTTGTAGATACTCCCGGCTTGTTCCGCCCCCGCCGCAACTTGGACCGCGCGATGGTTACAGCCGCTTGGACGGGCGCTGCCGACGCCGACATGGTTGTGCTTTTGGTAGAGGCCCATCGCGGCGTGACCGAAGGCGTCAAAGCCATTCTCGAAGCACTCGAAGAACGCGTCCATGACCGGCCCATCGTGCTGGCCATCAACAAGATCGACCGTGTGAAAAGCGATAGATTGCTGGCGCTGTCGACCGAACTAAATGCGTTGTACAAGTTCGATGCCACCTTCATGATCTCCGCCGAAAAAGGCCACGGCACCGAAGATTTGAAGAAATGGTTGGCTGATGAGATGCCCGAAGGCCCTTGGCTTTACCCTGAGGACCAGATCGCCGATCTTCCGCTACGCCTGCTGGCATCGGAGATCACGCGCGAAAAATTGACGCTGCGCCTGCATCAGGAACTTCCTTACCAATTAACCGTTGAGACGGAAAAATGGACGGATCGCAAAGACGGTTCGGTACGCATTGATCAGCTAATTTATGTTATGCGGGACGGCCACAAAGGCATTATTCTGGGGCCTAAAGGCGAGACTATTAAATCGGTATCAATGGCCGCGCGTCAGGAATTGAAAGAGTTTCTCAACCGCGAAGTCCACCTGTTCCTACAGATCAAAGTTCGCCCCAAATGGCTGAACGACCCAGAGCGTTTCAGCGAAATGGGACTGAACTTCAAAGACGGCAAATGACGCCGCGCGTCACCTCTGAGTTTTGGGTTAAGGCGTATCTGACACGGCTGCGTGTGATGGATATTCCCGCTTTCCTGACCTCGCGCGGTGACGCAACTGCTGGGGCTGTTTTGGTGAAGATCAACACGCTAGACGGCAATGCGCAAGCGTTCCAGCGCAGCTACGACACCGACGGCAACCGTATCTGGGTGCCGTTGTCCGAGGGGACTGATCGCGAGGTCGAAGACGCCCTCGCCCGTCAACGTCAGTATGACCCTGATATCTGGATCATCGAGGTCGAGGACAAACAAGGCCGAAGCCTACTGGATCAGGACGGGCTTTCGGGCTAGGTTCGCGAAATGGAATGGCGCGACGAAGGGGTTCTGCTGTCAGTGCGAAAGCATGGCGAGGGCTCCGCAATCATTGAAGTATTTACGGAAAGTCACGGACGGCACGCCGGATTGGTGCGTGGCGGTGGCTCGCGCAAAATGGCACCTATTTTGCAACCGGGGGCGCAGTTGTCCGTGGAGTGGAAGGCGCGGTTGGAAGACCATCTTGGCAGCTATACCATCGACCCAATTAAATCTCGCGCGGTCCAGATCATGGGTGACCGTGGCGCATTGACGGCGATGGGGACTGTGTCTGCGCTGCTGTGTCTTGGATTGCCGGAACGCGAAGAACATGCACGGCTTTATGCGCGCACTATCGACCTCGTCGATGCACTAGGCGAGGCTGCCGATTGGCCCGCGCGCTATGCGCTGTGGGAGAATGCTTTGCTGACCGATATGGGGTTCGGGTTGGATTTTTCCGAATGCGCCGCGACGGGCGTGACGCAAGACCTGATCTATGTTTCCCCTAGATCGGGCCGCGCGGTCAGCCGTGAGGGTGGTAAAGATTACGCCGAGCTTATGCTGCCGTTGCCAAGGTTTCTACGAATGGATGATCCTGTCGAGGAAATAGCCGCCGTATCAGACGCGTTACGCACCACAGGCCATTTTATTGAGACATGGTT
>JAGLUD010000108.1 GCA_023134935.1 Paracoccaceae bacterium
GCTTTAATGTATTTAGGCGGCGACGGTGTTACGCAAAGTCATGTGATGGCGGCTTATTGGACTAAGTTAGCAGCGGAACAAGGACATGCAGGCGCACAGAATAACTTAGGCTTGATGTATTACAACGGCGACGGCGTTGCGCAGGATTATGCGGTGGCAGTTAAATGGTACACGTTTGCTGCTGAGCAAGGATATGCAGATGCGCAATATAGTTTGGGCGCAATATATGCTTTTGGCGGCGGTGTACTGCAAGATTACGTATTGGCGTTTATGTGGGGGCATATTGCTGCTGTGAATGATAACGAAGCTGGTGCACAAGTTAGAGATTTCGCTGTTAGGGAAATGGCGAAAGCAGAAATAACAACTGCGCAAAAAATGGCACGAGAATGCATGGCAAGTAATTACGAAAATTGCGAATATTAGAGAACTAGATTTAGACGCATAAAGTGTCATAAAAACAGCATCTTACCGTGAATGTGCCACAATATAAAAGATAGCAGTTAGTTAGCAGCTTTCCACCGTGCGCTGTAAGTTGTTGATGTTATAGGTGTTATTGGTCGGTAGTGTTAGCGAAGCGTTAATCTTCGATTCATATTTTCGGAAAAGGGCGCCTTTGGGTGCCCTTTTTTTGGACTCGCAATTCTTTAAGCCTTACAAAGGCCTTAATGCGTGTATATTGCGCTGAGAGTTTTATGTCGGTGGTTGTTCCACAGGCTTTTGGAATAACGAGGAACATAATGAGTTTTGTAAAGTTGATTTCTATTTTGGCTGCTGTTGGGGTGTTGGCTTCGTGTACGTCCCGAAACACAACGTTCAATGATGAAATTCGGTCGCTAGACAGCACTGATTGGCATGTTCATGGCGTTCATGTGACGGTTCCAGAAAGCCTGACAACAACTGAAGTTAATATATTCCAACCGGATGTAGATATTGTCTGGCACGGCGACCCACAGGGGGATCGCCGCGCTCAAGTTGGCGAGATACTGCGTGAGGGTCTTGAAAAGGCGGCAGAATCGCTGTTTCCGGAAAACAAGCACAGGGCGGTTATAATTGAGGCTACACTACTTCAATTCCATTCGTTAACACCGCGTGCACGCGCCATTACCGGCGGAGTTCATAAAGTTAAGTTCTCGATCCAGGCCATTGATCAACTATCTGGCAACGTTCTAGCTGGACCGACGGTTATCGAAGCGGACGAGTTCGCTTTTGGTGGCCGTAATGCTGTGTCTTCTGACGCTGAAGGGCAGACGATGAAAATCCGTATTACCAACAGAATCGCAGAAGTCGTGGCTGACTGGCTTGGGTTGGCTGAGGCAGAAGATGAAGTTGTTCGCGGACGAATTTTTTCGATAGGGCGCTAGCGGGACTTCTCAAGAAGCGCGGTTATTGGTCAACGCTGATGCAAGTGAGCGTTGAGTCAGCTCCTCCGGAGGTGGAAGTGACGCTTTATCTGGGGTGAGAAGTTACCTTAGCACTGGATTTATCGCCCTGCCTGCCTTACTTGACCTAGCACGGCATAGGGTAATCGACGAGGACAGCAATGCGCATTCAGAAATCGGCAGCACGGGAAATAAGCTATTCGACCACGGCGAAAACGCTGCGTGGGCGGATGTTTATTCGTGGTGTGGAGAATGCAACTGGCAGAATACGCGTCATGCGTCAGGTTCGTGGTTATGACAAAGCGATGTCTCAAGGGCAGGTTTTCTGGAACGTAGTGCCGGATTTATGTGGTTTGGAACTCGATGTCATTTCCGGTTCGTTAGATAATATACCGAAGTCTGGCCCAGTTGTGCTGCTCTCGAACCATCCTTACGGGATTCTTGATGGGCTTATGCTGGGGCAAATCTTGTCTAAAACCCGCGATGATTTCAAAATTCTCGCGCATCGGGTGTTTGCAAAAGCTGCGGACCTTGATGAAGTTATCTTGCCGATCAGTTTTGATGAAAC
>JAGLUD010000109.1 GCA_023134935.1 Paracoccaceae bacterium
ATGGCGGCGCTGTAGGGATTTTCCCCGGTGGCTCTGTTTCTTCACCTAGCAGGACTTTCGGGCGGCCAATGGACCCGAAATGGCGGACATTCTCGGCCAAGATGATCGCAAAGTCCGGGGCCACAGTGGTGCCCATTTTCTTTGACGGATACAATTCGCGCCGTTTCCATATGTTTGGAAAAGTTAACAAGACGTTGCGCACTGCGCTGTTAATTAACGAATTCAAAAAACGTCTGAACGCTCCTGTGCGCGTGGCAATTGGCGACCCGTTGGACCACGATGCGCTGGAAACTTACATCAAAGATCCGCGCGCGATGATGGATTTTTTACGCACATCCACGTACGATCTGTCGTCGAACACGATTAATCACGACGAATACGGTTTTGATTTCTAGGAAACTCCCACTATGGCAATTGGTGTATTTGATAGCGGCCTTGGCGGGCTGACCGTTCTTAAGGCTGCGATGAAAAAACTGCCGGAGCAGGCGTTTGTCTATTACGGCGACAACGTGAACACGCCTTATGGCTCCAAGACCGATGCAGAAATTTACGACCTGACCATCGCGGGCGTTACCCGCTTGTTCGAGGCTGGTTGTGATCTGGTTATATTGGCTTGTAATTCGGCCTCGGCTGTTGCGTTGCATGATTTACAGGTGAACTGGTTGGAACCAGATAAACGTGTGCTCGGGGTTTTTGTTCCGATGATTGAAGAGTTGACCCGCCGTGACTGGGGTGACAACTCGCCGCCGACACATACAGGTCTGCAAAATGTGGCGTTGTTTGCTACGCCCGCAACGGTCTCTAGTGGCGCGTTTGAACGGGAGCTGAAGTTTCGTGCGCGTGACGTCGAGGTGATTGGTGAAGCTTGCGTTGGGTTGGTTGCCGCTATTGAAGAGGGCGATACCATGGGCGCTGAGGCCTTGGTCGATGCTCATGTTGCAACGTTGTTGGAAACATTGCCGACGCCGCAGGCGGCCGTTTTGGGTTGCACGCATTATCCGCTGGTCGAGGAACGCTTCCGTGCAGCATTGCCGAAATCAACCCGTATTCTGGTGCAGCCCGACATCGTGGCTGACAGTTTGGAAGACTATCTGCGACGACACCCGCGATTTGTCGAGATCGGTGGCGTTAGCTATCTGACCTCCGGAAATCCGGCTGAAGTTAGCCGAAGTGCCGAACGGTTTTTGGGCCATTCCCTAACATTTAGCGCTGCGTGATTGATTGCGCGGACGTTTTGACGTAAGTCGCAAGTATTCATAAAGGTTAAAATCATGACACATACGCATAAAATCGCGATTCTGGGTGCAAGCGGCTATACGGGCGCTGAACTGGTGCGCCTGATTGCAGGGCACAGCGGCATGGAAATTGTGGCGTTGACGGCTGACCGCAAGGCTGGACAGACGATGGGGCAGGTGTTTCCTCATCTGCGGCATCTGGATTTGCCAATTCTGACGCGGATCGAGGATGTGGACTTTACCGACGTTGATTTGGCGTTCTGTGCGCTGCCTCATGCGATGTCACAAGAAATTGTTAAGGATTTGCCTGCCGATCTGAAAGTTATTGACCTGTCGGCGGATTTCCGGCTGGAAGATACTGCCATGTACGAACATTGGTATGGCCACCCGCATTACGCGCCAGAATTGCAGAAAACTGCTGTGTATGGCTTGACAGAATTTTACCGTGACCAGATTGCGAATGCGCGGTTGGTTGCTGGCACCGGCTGTAATGCCGCCACCGGGCAATACGCGCTGCGGCCTTTGTTGGCGGCGGGTGTGATCGCTGAAGAAGATATCATCATCGACATGTTCTGCGGTGTTTCCGGTGCTGGGCGTGGCGCGAAAGAGGCGATGTTGCATGCCGAGGTTTCCGAGGGGACGCACCCGTACGGTTTGCCCGTACATCGGCACACATCCGAGTTTGATCAAGAGTTTAAGAAGGTAACCGGGCGCGATGTTAAGGTTATGTTTACCCCGCATTTGATGCCGGCCAACAGGGGCATACTTGCAACTACATATGTGCGTGGACAAGCGAGTGAAATACACGACGCTTTGACGCAAGCTTATGATAGTGAACCGTTTATTGTCGTTCTGCCACTTGGGCAGGCCCCAGCAACGCGGCATGTTCGTGGGTCGAACTTCTGCCATATCGGCGTCGTGGCCGATCGGCTGGAGGGGCGCGTGCGGGTGTTTGCGGCGCTCGATAATCTCGTTAAAGGGTCTTCGGGACAGGCTTTGCAAAATGCCAACCTGATGCTTGGGTTACCCGAGGCAATGGGGTTGGAGCAGGCACCGTTATTCCCTTGATAACCGTACGTGGTGCATATCGGATATTGCGCGCTGCCTATACGCGGTTCGACAAGCATGACGGCATCGCGATGGCAGGCTATATTGCGTTTTCAAGTTTGTTGGCGATTTTTCCGTTCCTGATATTTTCAGCGGCTTTGGTTGGCCTTCTGGTTGGACCTGAACAAAACGAAGAAGCGGTTAACGCCTTGTTCCGCGTGGCGCCTGAGCACATTGCCCAAACGTTGGAGCCAGTCCTGCATGAGGTGCTGGTGGATCGAGGGCAAGGGGTGCTAACCCTCTCGATTTTGGTGACGATATTTCTGGCCTCGAATGCGATTGACGCTTTTCGGGTAGCGTTTGATCGTGCGTATGACGTGACTAAATCGCGTGGATTCTTGCTGCGTAGGTTGATCTCGCTGGCTTTTGTGTTCATCGGCGCGTCCGTTGCAGTGATCATGGCTGTCTCGATTATATTCACGCCGCTGATGTTTCAATTGGCGGAACGCTGGCTGGATATGGCTTTGCCCGCTTCAATGGGCGTGCTGATTTTCATCCTTGGCGTTAGCGTGTTTGTACTATTTTTGATTGCGCTGCACCGTGTTCTACCTAGTCGCGCCATGAGCGGTCGGCGGATTTGGCCCGGCGTTATGGTTTCGTTAATTCTTTGGTTGTTAGGCGCAGTTGCGTTCTCGATTTACCTTTCGTTAGTGCCTACGTATGCGGTGACCTATGGGACGCTGACAGGCGTGATGATACTGGCGATGTTCTTTTATCTGACAGGCGTGGCCATCATTTTCGGGGCAGAGGTTAACGCCGTGTTGAAACTTACAAATGCGACCGATAAGCCCACTTAACACTTTAGAAATAAGTGTTATATAACTGCTAACGAATAGGAGTTACCCATGGCCGGTTTGAAGAAAAAACGTAGAATTCAGATGATCGTTGTCGGGATGGTGCTTTTGGCTGCGTCTTCGGCATTGATCGGATATGCGATGAAAGACGGGATTGAGTTTTTCCGCTCTCCGACGCAAATCGCTGAAAATCGTCCGGGCCCGAACGAACGGTTCCGCGTTGGCGGGTTGGTCGAAGTCGACTCGCTTGTTCGTGGCGAGGGCAAGGCGATTACATTCGTTGTGACCGACGGAAACGAGATGATTAATGTTTCGTTTACCGGAATTTTGCCGGACTTGTTCGGCGAAGGGCAGGGTGTTGTTGCGACTGGCAAACTATTGGGTGACACGTTTGTTGCTACGGAAATTCTGGCAAAGCACGACGAAAATTATATGCCTAAAGAGGTGATCGATGCCTTGAAAGAACAGGGCATTTACGAAGAGCCTGCTGAAAGTTAAGCCACTTAAATCAAATTTTAACCTATATATGCAATCTTGTTAGCATTTTTTACGAAATGTTAAGGAGAGTGCGATGCTGTCAATTGATGACATAGTATCCGAAGTTCTGCGCCGTGAAGGTGGATATGTGAACGACCCCGATGATTCAGGCGGGGCGACTAACCACGGCGTGACTATTCACACAATGCGCCGTTTGGGGATCGATGTGGATGGTGACGGGGACGTTGACGAGAGCGATGTTCGCAATTTAACCCGTGACCGCGCCGCCGCGATTTTCAAGGAGCACTACTTTGTGAAGCCCGGAATTCCCGCACTGCCAGAGGTTTTGCAGGCTTCGGTGTTTGACATGTATGTTAACGCTGGAGGTGCGGCCGTTAAAATTTTGCAAAGATTGTTGGCAAAATTTGGATTTCCAGTGGCGGTTGATGGTGCGTTGGGGCCTCACACTGTGGCAGCGGCGAAAAAGGCTTTTGACGCTGCACCCTACCATTTGGCCGACGCCTACGGGATTGCGCGGCGGAATTACTATTATGATTTGGCGGACAGGCGCACGACTTCCCGCAGATATGCGCGCCGTAAAGATGGCGGTAAAGGGGGGTGGATAGCACGAGCCGAAGAGTTTATTTCGCGCCGATTTCATTTCACAAATACGGCGCATAATCAAAGGGTTGCATCATGGGGTTAATTTCTCGGTGGCTTGGTTTTGGCGACGCGGCACAAAGCGTTGGTGGCGCTGTGGAAGCAGTTGCCGAAGTGTTTACAGTTAACAAAACGAAGGAAGAATTGGCTGTTAGAGCGCAGGCGATGGCGTCACTTGGACAATTTGGTATGGAGTTCTCTAACGCCAATACCGGATGGTTTAATCGTTTTATCAATGGGATAAACCGCTTACCCCGGCCTATAATGGCGCTCGGAACGGTTGGGCTTTTCGTATTCGCGATGGCTGATCCCGAAGGTTTTGCCACTAGAATGAAGGGGTTGGCGTATGTTCCTGATCCATTGTGGTGGCTGCTTGGGGCGGTGGTCTCGTTCTATTTCGGAGCGCGGGAGTTGCATTATGCACGCGGTACGGCACCGCCTTTGATGGTCACGACCATTCCGGCCAACGATCCAACGGCCCCAACGAAGGTTGCGGCGGCGGCATTTCCGGAAAACGCCGCGCTGTCGGAATGGGCGGCATTGAACAATCAGGCGGTATAACGCCAGTTGCCCCCTTTTTGGGGGCGACATAACAGACGATCACGACATTGAAAATTGAATATACGCAGGGTTTGCCTATGATGTGCGACTAGACATACAGGGATTCGTTTTATGACCGCAGAACTTGGGCACTACGCCCTTATCCTCGCCTTCGCGATTTCAATACCGCAGATATTTATCCCGATGATTGGGGCGCAAAAGGGCTGGAATGACTGGATGCGATTTGCGACTCCTGCCGCTGTTGCGCAGTTTTTGCTGGT
>JAGLUD010000011.1 GCA_023134935.1 Paracoccaceae bacterium
CCTCTAATATGGGGAATAATCGCGTTTATGGAAGGGTTTACGCCCGAAAATTATTTGCGACGCCGCGCTGTTGGCACAATTATCAACGCCCCAGCCGATCCGATAATCGCATCCAGCCCCGGTGGTCCAAAGCTGATTCCAAACATAATCCGAAGCATATAAAACAGGAAAACACCGCCGAGGCAGATGATTATACTGGCCAGATATCCGTTATTGGTCAGCCCCCATTTTTCGGAAAGGTACCCCACGATACCGCCGATAATCATCGAGCCGAAGAATGCAAAAAACATGTGTGTGCCTTTCCTTTATCGGTGAAAGTTACCGTCCGAGTCACCAACGCGCAATCTGTTAATCGAGCATCGTTCCCGCAGGAACTTTAGTCCCCAGCAGAAAAACCTCGGCAGGTTGCGGGCCTTTTCCGGCCTTTTGAACATTCAATAAGCGAACCGCGCCTTCGCCACACGCGATGGTTAATCCATCGTCCAAAGCCGTGCCCGCCGAACCGTCTCCGTCCACCAGTTCTGAAAGCAAGGCCTTCACACGTTGGCCATTCACCTGAAACCACGCTCCGGGGAAGGGGGAGATCCCGCGTATAAGGCGATCCACCTCGGCACTGGATTTTGACCAATCAATTCTGGCCTCGGCCTTGTCGATCTTGGCCGCATAAGTCATGCCCTCGTCCGGCTGCGACTCTGGTGTCAGCGTATCGATCTTCGCCAATGCCTCCACCATCAAAGCCGCGCCCATATCCGCCAACCGATCATGCAGTGTCGCTGCTGTGTCTGTCGCCGTGATCGGCGTTTCTGTCCGCAGCAAAACAGGTCCTGTGTCCAGACCTGCTTCCATCTGCATAATACAAACGCCAGTTTCTGCATCGCCCGCCATAATAGCCCGCTGAATCGGCGCCGCCCCCCTCCAACGCGGTAAAAGGGACGCGTGAATGTTAAAGCATCCACGTTCCGGCGCATCCAGTATCGCCTGCGGCAGTATCAGCCCATAAGCCACGACCACGGCGGCCTCTGCATTCAGCGCAGCGAATTCCGCACGGTCAGCCTCATTCTTGAAATTCAACGGAGTGCGAACCTCCAACCCCAACTCTTCGGCACGCTTCTGCACAGGTGAAGGCCGAGGCTTCTTGCCTCGCCCAGCGGGGCGCGGAGGTTGGGAATAGACGCAAGCGATCTCGTGCCCCGCGCTAACAAGCTGGTCGAGTACCGAGACCGAAAACTCCGGCGTGCCCATGAAAATCAACCGCATCAGCCCCTCCGCTTCATGTTTTTGGCGTGTTTAGCCAGCAACATTTTTCGCTTGGTCGGACTCAGAAGGTGAATGAACAGCTTACCGTTCAAGTGGTCGATCTGGTGTTGCACCGAAGTCGCCCAAAGGTGCACGAAATCCTTCTCAACGACTTCGCCGTCCTCGTTCATATACCGCACTGTCACCGCGCGGGGACGTTCCACCTTGCCGGATAGGCCGGGCAGGTTAGGGCTAGCCTCTTCATGTTCGTTCATCTTGGCCGATGCGTGCAAAACTTCGGGGTTCGCCATCCGTATCGCCGCATTATGCGTGCCCGAACAATCCACCACCGCCAACCGTTGCATCACCCCGATCTGAGGGGCAGCCAAGCCAACGCCGGGCATCTTGTACATTGCGTTCAGCATATCGTCCCAAATGCCACGCACAGCATCGTCCACCGCTTCAACCGGCTCACAAACAGTTTGTAACCGTTTGTCCGGATACATGAGAAACGGCTTAACCACGCGACATCTCTTTCTTCAATTTCTTCATCTTGTTGGTGATCATCGCCCGTTTCATCTTGCTAAGGTAATCGATGAACAACACTCCGTCCAAATGGTCCAACTCGTGTTGCACAGCGGTGGCGTAAAGTTCGTCGAACTCGCCTTCCTGCGATTTCCCATCTGCATCCAGAAACGACATCCGAACCAGCTTTGGGCGGGTCACTTCTTCGTAAATCTCGGGAATAGACAAGCAACCCTCGTCGTAGGTGTTCACTTCCTCGGACTCCCACGTAATCTCCGGATTTATCAGGATCATCGGATCAGGGGCTGCGTCTTTATCGGCGCAATCAATCACGAAGATACGCTTCATCACACCAACCTGCGGGCCAGCCAAACCAACGCCGGGCGCGTCGTACATAGTCTCAAGCATATCATCCGCCAGCTTGCGGATTTTCGCGTCGACTTCAGCCACAGGTTCGCACACCTTTTTCAGG
>JAGLUD010000110.1 GCA_023134935.1 Paracoccaceae bacterium
CTCGTACAGCATTTCGGGCAGCGGCGAAGACAACGTGGCCGCCTCGTTCATCTTGGCATCCAACGCGGCGTCTACACCAAACCGGTAAGCCATAACCTTAACCGACTCACCTGATTGCATCGCAGCGGTCACCGCCTTCAACCGCTTCCCTTCGGCCTTGGACAACCGCAGCCGTTTTGCATGGCTATCCCCGCCCATCGCGATCATTCTTCGTTGCCAGCTTGGGGAAATAGCGGCAGATTGCTCCAAGTGAACAAGCGGCGCGATGTATTGCGGATCAGCGCCCGGCAGTATCTGCGCCAGCACCCCACATGCCGCCATCGCGGCCAAAGCGGGGGCAGGGTCCGGCGCCGCCAGCAGCTTTTTCATCTCCGCCCCTAAGCGCTCTTTCGATAGTTTCGAAATTCCGTCAACATGCGTGGCGCAAGCGGCCAACCCTTCGACGTCTAGCCCAGCAGACGGATCACCATACCATGCCGTAAACCGGAAAAACCGTAATATCCGCAGGTAGTCTTCTTCAATCCGTTGCGCCGCATCTTCGATAAACCTGATCCGCCGTGCCTTGATGTCTGGCAACCCGCCGAGGGGATCATGCAACGTCCCGTCCGCCTCCACGTAAAGTGCGTTCACGGTGAAATCGCGGCGAACAGCATCGTCCGAAATGTTATCGGAAAAAGCCACAGTCGCGCGGCGTCCATCGGTGTCTACGTCATTGCGAAAAGTCGTAACTTCATGCGGCTCGCCATTACTGACAACGGTTATTGTCCCGTGCTCAAGGCCAGTTGGAATAGGTTTAAGGCCTGCGGCCCCTGCCAATTGTACAACCTCTTCAGGCGTTGCGCTCGTGGCGATGTCCACATCGGCAACCGGTACACCCAGCAGTGCGTTTCTGGTGCAGCCACCCACCGCGTATGCCTGATGGCCCGCTTCCGTCAGCATTCCCAACACGGCTTGCGTATCCGCTGATGTCAGCCAATCGCCAGTTACCCGCATTGCGCCACCTTGTCCGCCAGAACTTTAATCATCCGCGCCGTTGCGCCCCAAATATAATAGGGCCCATATGGTATAGTATAGTATTGCCGCCGATGTCCTTGCCAGTTCCGCCCCTGAATGGTCATATTTTCGGCAGCCATCAGAAAGTCGAGCGGCACCTCGAACACTTCCTCCACTTCGCCTAAATCAATCACCGGGCGAAAATCATTCGCCAGCCCGACAAACGGAGTTACCGTGAAGTTCGTTACTGTCTCATGCACGTTCAACGAACCGATCATTTGTACTGCGCTAGTTGGCAGCCCGATTTCTTCCTCAGCTTCGCGTAATGCTGCTGCCTCAACAGTTTCGCCAGCTTCAACTTTGCCGCCCGGAAAAGAAACCTGCCCGGGATGATGCTTCAAATGCGATGCCCGCTTGGTCAAGATCACCTGCCAGCCGCTCTGCCGCTCGATCAGTGGAATCAGTACCGCCGCGGGGCGCAAAGACCGTTCTGGCAACGCCGCCTTTATGGTTGGGTTCAAGTCGTAATCAGATGAACCATCTGATGGCCCCGCATGTACCGCTTTCGTCAAGTGATCGAGATTTATCACAACAAATGACCACTTTTCTTGGCTTTGGTCGCGAGATAATCAACGTTGTGCGGGTTTTCTCCGACGGCCAATGGCACGCGTTCCACCACTTCAACACCCGAGGTTTCCATCTTTGCAACCTTCGCTGGATTATTCGTCATCAGCCGAACCGCACTGAAGCCCATCGCCTTCAGCATTTCAGCGCCAAGGCGAAAATCGCGCTCGTCGTCCTCGAAACCCAGACGATGGTTCGCCTCGACAGTATCAAAACCCTGATCTTGCAAAGCGTACGCGCGCATCTTGTTGGCAAGACCAATCCCGCGCCCCTCTTGGTTCATATATAATAGAACCCCTGCACCCTCTTCGCCGATTTGCGCCAAAGCAGCGCGCAACTGCGGCCCGCAATCGCACTTTAACGAACCAAGCAGATCACCCGTAAAACAGGCGGAATGTAGGCGCGACAGAACAGGAAGCGCACGGTCTGGGTTGCCGATCTCAATCGCGTAATGCTCTTCACCACCATCGCGTGGGCGAAAAACACGCACGCGGCCCTGTTGGGAAACCTCCAACGGAACACGAGCAGCGGATACTTCCGTCAACGAGGACACCTCGTCCATTCCCAACAGGTCGGCCGCCTCGATCCGGTTCAGGCCGTATTTCTTCGCCAAAGATTCCGCCTGATCTCGCCCAAGCGACAAAACAACCGCAGCTGGCAACAAATGCGCCCGCTTCGCTAGCGCAATACCGGCACGGTGAATATCCGCAGCAGCCCCGCGGATCGCCTGAAACGGGCCTTTCATCGGCGAAGACAAATCCTGTGAAGGGTCCGCCATCGCATGCACCCATGCGATCCCCGCATCTGCGGGTATGACAAGCCGAGCCACATCACCATCATACGCGGCTGTTTTCAAAGTCGTCGCGCGACGCAAAGTTATCGCCAGCTCCACGATCCCGGCCATGCCGCGCAAATCAGCCAACCGTTCCGCGCTCACTGCTTCTGCCGCCAAAACCAGCGCGCCATTATCGCCATCAAACACGGCAACAGGGACACCAATTCGGATGTCACTGCCCATTCGGGCGATACGTTCCTCTCGATTCAAAGCTAGGGTCATGGGATTCGGCCAGAAATGTTTCAGTTCTTTTCATTCATATATCCCCTAGCCACCGGAATTGAAACATTTCCCGTAAAAGTGACACGCCTGTGTGAGCGTGAGGT
>JAGLUD010000111.1 GCA_023134935.1 Paracoccaceae bacterium
GACCTGATTATCCTCGATGTCGGGCTGCCCGATATGGATGGCCGCGAACTTTGCCGCCTGATGCGTAAACAGGGTGTTAAAAGCCCGATTTTGATGCTGACCGGGCACACGACGGATTCCGACACCATTCTTGGTCTGGATGCTGGCGCCAACGACTACGTTTCGAAGCCCTTCAAATTCCCCGTACTTCTGGCCCGCATCCGCGCGCAGCTTCGCCAGCACGAACAGTCCGAGGATGCTGTTTTCGCCATTGGGCCATATACGTTCAAGCCTGCCGCCAAAATGTTACTGGACGACGATGAAAAGAAAATTCGCCTGACGGAAAAGGAAACGAATATCCTGAAATTCCTGTACCGCGCCAATGATGCGGTCGTCGCGCGTGATGTGCTGTTGCACGAAGTTTGGGGTTATAACGCCGGCGTCACAACGCACACGTTGGAAACCCACATCTATCGCCTGCGCCAAAAGATCGAGCCTGACCCATCTAACGCACGCTTACTGGTTACCGAGAGCGGCGGCTATCGCCTCGCCTCCTAAGAGTTCCTCCCTGAGACTTAAACCCGCTATGTTAATCATAGCGGGTCTTTTTTCGGGTTGTGGTCAGAAACCTCTGGTTTAGACTCGCCAAAACTTATCGGAGAACCCAATGGCCCTTACCGTCTGCACCTGGAACATCAACTCTGTCCGCCTGCGCGAACCGCTGGTCCTGAAATTGCTGGCGGAGGAAGCGCCTGACGTGCTGTG
This sequence comes from Paracoccaceae bacterium, assembly GCA_023134935.1. GTDB lineage: Bacteria > Pseudomonadota > Alphaproteobacteria > Rhodobacterales > Rhodobacteraceae > NORP23. The sequence continues at coordinate 745 of JAGLUD010000111.1, forward strand.
CCTTCAGGAATGCAAATCCCCTGTAGACAAAATCCCGACGGAAAATTTCGCCGCGATGGGGTACAATCTAATCGCGCGTGGTCAAAAGGGGTATAACGGTGTGGCCATCCTCTCCCGTTTGCCAATGGAAGATGCTGGCCACCGTGATTTCTGCGAGAAGGGCGACGCACGGCATGTCGCTGGACGGCTGGAAAACGGTGTGACAATCCACAACTATTACATTCCAGCGGGCGGCGATGAAGCGGACCGCACAAAGAACGAAAAATTCGGCCATAAGCTAGATTTCCTGACCGAGATGCGCGACTGGTTTCGCGATGATGCCCCCTCCAAATCTATTCTAGTTGGCGATCTAAACATTGCCCCACAGGAGGATGATGTTTGGGATCACAAGAAACTGCTGAAAGTCGTCAGTCACACCCCGATCGAAGTCGAACACCTCGCCGCTGCGCAACATGCCGGAAACTGGGTAGACATTACGCGGCAGGACATCCCTGACGGCAAATTTTACAGCTGGTGGTCATATCGCGCAAAGGATTGGGATGCGGCTGACAAAGGCCGTCGTCTAGACCACATTTGGGCCACCGACGACATTTCGAACACAGCGCATTCCAGCCGTTTGTTGCGCGATGCCCGTGGATGGGAGCGCCCGTCTGACCATGCACCGTTGTTCGCGAGTTTTGATATATGATCGAGGCGACCTTAGAAAACGATATCGGTCGGATTACGTTAAATAATCCCGATGTTCATAACTCCCTCACACGCGAAGCGATGGACAGTATCCGCGCCACTTTGAACGAGTGGTCCAATAGCGGTATTCGGGTACTGGTCCTGACGGGGACGGGTAAAAGTTTCTGTTCGGGGGTGTCCCTTGGTGATGTTGGAACCGGAGACTGGTCAAATAATCCCCTGACCGCCCTATGTGACGCACTCGAAAACTTCCACACGCCGACAATCTGCGCCTTAAATGGTGGCGTCTACGGCGGAGGTGTCGAGCTGGCCCTGTCATGTGACTTTCGGATCGGCGTTGAAGGTATGAAAATGTTCGTTCCAGCCATAAAGATTGGTGTGCATTACGAGCCGGCAGGGATTGGTCGATATGTCCAAAAGCTCGGCTCGCAAGCTGCGCGGCGGGTATTCTTGCTGGCAGAAACGTTTACCGATCGCGCACTTCTAGATATCGGGTTTCTCGACTACCTCGTGATAGCTGATGAACTAAGCGAACGTGTTGATGCGATCGCATCCACCATTAACGGCGCCGCACCACTCGCTGTGCAGGGCATGAAACGTACCATTCTTGAAATCAGTCGCGGAACGCTGGACACAGCCGCAGCCACTCAGCGTACCGCAAAATGTTTCGCCTCCGATGATCATCGCGAAGGCCTCGCCGCGCTGTCAGAAAAACGCAGTCCGGCTTTTAAGGGTCGTTAACCAAGTTTCGCTCTTCCTGATGCGGACTCACGATAAAATCTATAACTGACCGACTCCGCGATATGGTGACGTTGAACGATAGGCTCTCCCTCTAAATCCGCGATCGTCCGGCTGACGCGCAATATTCGGTGGTAAGCGCGTGCGCTCATCCGAAAGTGTTGCGCCATGTCGCCCAACAGCTTACGCCCTTCTGTGGTGGGTTCGGCAATGGCCTCCAACAATGCGCCTTCGGCATCTGAATTCGTCGACATGCCATCATAGTCCGCAAACCGATCTCGTTGAATATCTCGCGCTTGCGCCACCCGATACGCGATATCTGCCGACCCTTCAGCGGCAGGGGGCTGCGACAGATCCGAGACCTGCACCGGAGGGATCTCGACCTTGATATCGAAACGATCCATCAAAGGGCCGGAAATCCGACCCAGATATTCATCCCCACATAACGGCACACGAGCACACGCCCGCTCAGGATCCGTTAGAAACCCGCATTTGCAAGGGTTTGCTGCTGCCAAAAGCATGAACTTACATGGATATCGCACATGGGCATTCGCACGGGCCACTACGACATCGCCCGTTTCAATCGGTTGGCGCAAAGTTTCCAACACAGCGCGGGCGAACTCGGGAAACTCGTCCAGAAACAACACGCCGTTATGTGCCAATGAAATCTCGCCCGGTTTGGCATTGCGCCCACCGCCTACAATCGCCGCCATCGAGGCCGTATGGTGCGGCGTTCGAAACGGACGCGTTCGCGAGATGCCGCCCTCTTTCAACATCCCTGCCAACGAATGAATCATCGAAGTTTCCAACGCCTCTACCGGATCAAGCGGCGGCAAAATTCCGGGCAATCGTGCGGCGAGCATCGATTTCCCTGCGCCCGGCTCTCCGATCATAAAAAAATGGTGCCTGCCTGCCGCCGCAATCTCCATCGCGCGTTTAGCTTTTTCCTGCCCCTTAACATCTCGTAAATCACGAGTGGAGACATCGGTGTGAACCTCGCCGGGCTCAGACGCCGCCAGAACCTTACGCCCGTTAAAATGGTTAACCAAATCTAGCAGCGAATTCGGCGCCGTTACCTGCACAGCCCCGACCCACGCGGCCTCCGGCCCACAGCTTTTGGGGCAAATCAACCCAAAGTCCGCCTCTGCTGCGGCCATCGCGGCGGGCAGTGCCCCGAGGACAGGCACCAAAGTGCCGTCCAACGACAGCTCCCCAAGGCAAACCTGCCGCGCAGCTTCATCCTTTGGAAGGATATCCATCGCGGCCAGCAAGCTCATCGCGATGGGTAGGTCAAAGTGCGAGCCTTCCTTCAGCAAATCAGCCGGCGAAAGGTTGATCGTGATCCGTTTGGCCGGCAGCGCCAATCCCATCGCCGTAATCGCCGCCCGCACTCGTTCTTTAGATTCGGACACCGCTTTGTCCGGTAGCCCAACCATATTGAACGCCGGAATTCCGGGTGCGAGCGAGCATTGCACCTCGATCAGCTTGGCCTCAACGCCTTGGAAGGCAACGGTGTAAGCGCGCGCGATCATGGGGACTCCTGTTCCTAAAAGAACAATTGTCGCGCATTAACCATTTATTTTTCGTTAATTTTAGGTGGTTGGCCAAGGAATAATGTCCAAATCCAAATCGTAACCCGGTTGGACATAGTTTTCCGCCAGCCCACCTTCACGCCATTCTTTAAACGCGGCATCGTTAATCGTTGTCTGGACATAGTCGCTGGCAAGCGCACTCATCGGCAAGCCATACGTCAACAACCTCGTGGCGAGAGGGGCGAAAAAAGCGTCCGCGATGGAGCATTCGCCGAACATCCACGGCCCAGAAGTGCCCCAACGGGATCGTGCCTCGGACCAGATTGTTTCACCCCTTGCGACATCGGATAGCACCGCGTCGCGAGGGGTGAAGCCCGAATAACAATGCCGAAGGTTCATCGTGCAGTCATTGCGGAGTGCTACGAAACCGGAGTGCATTTCTGCCGTGACCGACCGCGCAAACCCTCTGGCGATCGGGTCTTGGGGCCACATGTTTTTGTCAGGATGACGCTCCGCCAATGTTTCGGCAATGGCTAACGTGTCAGTTACAATCACCAAACCCTCGGACGAGTCAATTCTCATGGCGGGCACAAGCCGCCCACCACCAAAGTTTTCCAGCATAGCGAGGAACTCGGGCGAATACATGCGGGCGCTGTGCACATCCACAGGGATACCGAATTTCGCGAAAAGCAGCCAGCCGCGTAAAGACCAGCTGGAATAGGTTTTGTCACCAATTGCTAAAGAATACGTCATCAAAACCTCTCGTTTCTTTCAGCGTAGGTGCGGTATCGCCCCACGTCCAATCAGAAAACGCAATAGGATGCATCACGCCAAATGATTTACGCCGTGCACCTGCCATGATTTTGAGGCGTGCAGATAGTCCAACCGCGTAACTGACAGGTTATCTATCTTGAAGGAAAATGCAGCCTTCGCGCTCATCCCGCTGGCGCGCTGTAAGGCGGTCAAGATCGCCGCGAAATGGCCGACTATGACGACATCGCCAACACCGTGATCCGTAATAACAGTATCAACCGCATCAGAAATCCGCGTGGATAGATCATCCCAGCTTTCGCCATTGGGTGGTGCGATGGCGCCTGGGGATTCCCAAAACTGGCGGCTGGTATCAGGATCAGATTGGGCGATGTCGGCGAAGAGCCGGCCATCCCAATCGCCAAAGTTCATCTCTCGCAACGTCGGAGTATTAGGCAATCGGTCTCGTGCACCTTGCACCGCATCCGCGGTCGCACTCGCACGTTGTAAGTCCGATGAAATTATTTTGGCCTCAGTGGGTAAATAGTCCGAAAGGCGCGCCAATGCTTTAATATCGGACAGATCCGCAGGAATATCAGACCAGCCCACCGCCGCTTTGGAGTGGGTTGGGCCATGGCGAACAAACCAAAAGCGTGTGGTCATGTCATACCCTCGGGCAATGTGCCTTTAAGGGTTAGGGGTAAACCAGCCGCGACGAACACGGCGAGATCAGCATGTTCTGCAATCTTGCGGTTAAGGCGGCCTTGATGATCACGAAACTGTCGACCGAGCGGTGTGTCCGGTACAAGACCCATGCCCACCTCGTTCGATACACAAATCACCGGATTTGGTGTTTCGGACAAGACGGTTAACAATTTGGTAATCTCTGCATCAATATCCGCTTCGGCAAGCATTTGATTGCTAAGCCATAAGGTCAGACAATCGATCAACACGATGGCGTTCGTGGAAGCCTCCGCCAAAGGCGACTCTAAATCTAATGGAGCCTCGATGGTGTGCCAATCTGGCCCGCGATCTTGGCGATGTTTGGCGATTTTGACCTCCATCTCCGTATCGAATGCCTGACTTGTGGCCACATAAACACGCGGGCGGTTGGCGCTTGTGGCCAATCTCTCGGCAAACATGGATTTGCCGGAGCGGGCACCGCCAAGAATTAAGGACAGGTGTGGAAAAGAAGGCATGAAAGGGTTCCAGATTGTTAACCTTTGCATCCTTTCACACTTGATTAACGGAATCCACGGGCAGATGAAGATTAAGCGTATTCACCAACTTGAAACCTCTGAATTAATAAAATACATTACTAAATGGTAAATAGATTTATTTCCGTGGAATTAGACAATGTTACAAGGCCGAAAGGTTCTTCTTGTTATTGGTGGCGGGATTGCCGCGTATAAATGCCTCGACCTGATCCGGCGGCTGGCTGAACGTGGTGCGACGGTTACGCCGGTACTGACACGCGCCGCCACCGAATTTGTGACGCCTTTATCAGTCGCCGCGCTGGCAGGCGAGAAGGTCTATACCGACCTGTTCGACCTGACCGACGAGGCCGAGATGGGCCACATCCAGCTTTCCCGTGCTGCCGATCTGTTAGTCGTCGCCCCTGCGACAGCTGACCTATTGGCGAAAATGGCGACGGGGCAGGCGAACGATTTGGCGACCACGCTTTTACTGGCGACGGACAAGCCCGTGTTGGTAGCACCTTCTATGAACGTTCGGATGTGGGAACATTCAGCAACGCAACGCAATGTTACAACTTTGAAGGCAGACGGTGTTCGTTTCGTTGGGCCTGATGAAGGCAACATGGCCTGTGGAGAATTCGGCCCCGGGCGGATGTCTGAACCGTTGGCGATCATCAGCGCCATAAGTGCGGCACTCGTCGACGGACCCCTGAAAGGCAAACACATTCTGGTGACGTCTGGCCCGACGCACGAACCCATTGATCCGGTGCGTTATATCGCCAATCGGTCATCCGGCGCGCAAGGCTCCGCGATTGCGGAGGCGCTGGCGGCGCTGGGCGCAAGTGTGACGTTTGTTACAGGTCCGGCTGATGCCGGTCGACCCAAGGGTGTGAATGTGATTGAGGTTCAAACTGCACAGCAAATGTTGGAAGCTACGCAGACAGCGCTGCCGGTTGATGCCGCTGTTTTTGCCGCCGCTGTTGCGGATTGGCGTATCGCAAATGCTACGGATTCCAAAATCAAGAAGGATGGGTCTGGCAACATGCCCTCGCTTGAATTCACTGAGAACCCTGACGTGTTGCGCACGGTTTCACAGATGACTGACGGACGACCGCAACTGGTTGTTGGGTTCGCTGCAGAAACTGACGATGTGCTGGCCAACGCTACGGCCAAGCGTGAACGCAAAGGTTGTGACTGGATCGTAGCAAACGATGTTTCGCCTGAAACAGGCATTATGGGTGGCGCAGAAAATGCTGTGACGCTTATCTCTGACGCCGGGCAAGAAACATGGGAGCGGATGACCAAAGTTGACGTCGCCCGTAAACTCGCAGCGAAAATTGCCGAGGCATTGGCATGACACAAACCGTTTGCATTCACCGCACAGAAGATTCCGATACCGAAATTGCCCTGCCCGCTTACGAAACCGAAGGTTCGGCTGGTATGGATATACGCGCGAACTTTCCAGCTGGCGCGCGCGACGAAGGCATAACCCTTGCCGCTGGTGCGCGCGCACTAGTTCCGACAGGAATGAAATTTGAGATCCCGCTGGGCTACGAGGTGCAAATCCGCCCACGTTCCGGCCTTGCCCTTAAACACGGCGTTACATTAGTTAACGCCCCAGGCACCATCGACAGCGATTATCGCGGCGAGG
>JAGLUD010000112.1 GCA_023134935.1 Paracoccaceae bacterium
AATCGTTCTGGCCCTCGAGGCCGTTCTGGATATCGCCTACAACGGGCGGCCACATCCGGTGCAGTCCAAGGATATCACGGAACGCCAAGGTATTCCGCAGCGGTATCTAGAACAGGTGTTGCAACAGTTGGTTCGCGCAGGTGTACTTAAAGGCGTTCGCGGCCCGCGTGGCGGATACACATTGGCGCGAGAGCGGCGGCGAATTACACTGGGCGATGTTTTGCGTGTCGTTAACCAAATGGAAAACGACGAGGACTCGACTGTATCGCGCGCACAATTGGGTGAAAAGATTATCAGTCCAATCTGGGATGAAATGCAGGATGACATCCTGAAGCGTTACGACGCGATCACAATGGAGGATTTGTGTCGTGACGCCGAAGCAAAAGGTATCAAACGAGCGGATGAGGAGTCCGTAAGCTTCACCATTTAGAAACCATTCTTACGAAACAATGAACGGCTGGGCGAAATACCCCTTAAACCGTCACACACATGTCGGAAACGGCAATCCAGTCGCCACATTCAATGCCATACTGATCGCAATTGGCTTTTAACAGGTCTGCGGCATGCGCATCATCATTTCGTTCATCGCACTCTTCGCGTCGATCTCGCTTTTGCAGCTTAGCTCGGGCGCTATCGGGCCACTCGATGTTCTGTCGGGCGTGGCCGAAGGTTTTTCGAACACCGAAATCGGCTTGTTAGGCTCTGCCCATTTCCTAGGTTTCTTCGTCGGCTGCTGGTGGGCGCCCCGTCTAATGGGAACAGTCGGACATTCCCGCGCTTTTTCGGCATTTGCAGCAACCGGAGCCATCGGCGCGATCGCCCACCCCATGCTGATCGACCCGATCGCGTGGGCGTTAATGCGCATACTTACCGGTCTGTGTGTCGCGGGCTGTTATACGGTAATCGAAGCGTGGATGCAGGCTAGGTTAACAAATTCTAACCGCGGTCGCATCATGGCGAGCTATCGAACAGTCGATATCGTAGTTTCGGCATCGGCGCAGTTGATGATCGGCGCGTTAGAACCTGCCTCGTATATGTCATACAACCTTTTGGCTATCCTGTGCTGCGCCTGCATATTGCCCATTGTGTTAACAAAAATGAAACAGCCGGAGACCCCGACATCCCCGCGTCTACGCCCGATTAATACAATGAAAATTTCCCCGCTTGGCGCTGCGGGCGTGATCGTTGCGGGAACCAGCTCTGCCGCTTTCAGGATGGTCGGTCCGATTTATGGGCAGGAGATCGGGTTGAGTGCGGCACAGATCGGCTCGTTTCTGGCGACGGTTCTGATCGGCGGGGCGGCCGCGCAGTTCCCCGTGGGATGGCTGGCGGATAAATACGATCGGCGCTGGGTGTTAATTGGGCTGTCGGTCGCGGGGATCCTGGCATGCGGGGGGCTTGTTGCAACGAGCCCCGATGACCATTCCCGAATATTCTTGATCGCCGCCCTTTTCGGCGCCTCGATATATCCAATCTTCTCCGTTTCCATGGCCCACGCCAACGACTTCACCCATTCCAGCAAAATGGTCGAGATTAACGCTTCCTTAATGTTTCTATACGGTATCGGCGCGATCTTCAGCCCGTTGATCGCTTCCGTCCTTATCGAAAACTTCGGCCCCGCCGCGCTTTTCGGATATATCAGTGTCGCACATATTTTCTTGGTTGGTTTTGGCTTATTGCGCATGTCCACCCGCCCAACCGAGGGCGAAAAGACTGCATATACCTATGTTCCGCGAACCTCATTTACTGTTGCCAAATTGTTGAAGAGGTCAAAACCCCGATAAGTCTGGTCGTTCCTTAAAAACTTTGTATAATCCGGCGAGTTAAGAGGAGTTTTCATAATGCCGACACCGCCACGTGGCCAAATTTACGACGACATAACACAAACTATGGGCGGGACTCCTTTGGTGAACCTGTCCCGCTTCGCGGCCGAAATGGGCGTGAACACCGAGATTTGTGGGAAGCTTGAGTTTTTCAATCCGCTGGGGTCTGTGAAAGACCGTATCGGCGTTGGGATGGTTGACGCGCTGGAAGCGTCGGGTGCGTTAAAGCCCGGTGGTACCCTGATTGAACCAACTAGCGGCAACACCGGTATTTCGCTGGCATTTGTGTGCGCCGCCCGCGGGTATAATCTGATCCTGACGATGCCGGACACCATGTCCATCGAGCGCCGCAAGATGCTGGCGTTGCTTGGGGCAAAGCTGGAATTGACAGACGGCGCCAAGGGCATGAAAGGCGCGATTGATCGAGCTGAAGAAATGGTTAACGAAATTGATGGTGCCGTTCTGCCCCAGCAATTCGAGAACCCCTCTAATCCCGCAATCCACGAAATTACCACTGCTGAGGAAATCTGGCAGGATACCGACGGCAAGGTTGATGTGTTTGTATCAGGTGTAGGCACTGGTGGAACGATCACAGGTGTCGGGAAAGTGTTGAAAGAACGCAATCCCGATGTGCGTATCGTCGCGGTAGAACCAGAAGATAGCCCGGTTTTGTCTGGCGGCATTGCAGGGCCGCACAAAATTCAGGGGATCGGGGCAGGCATTGTTCCTTCGGTGATGGATGTTGATTTGATCGACGAGATTATCACCATTGGCAACGAAACTTCGTTCGAGATGGCGCGGATGCTGGCGACCCATGAAGGGATCCCTGTTGGGATCTCATCCGGTGCGGCGCTAGCGGCGGCAGTTGAAATCGGTGAGCGGCCAGAAATGGCGGGTAAACGGATCGTCGTAATCCTACCGAGCTTCGCTGAGCGGTATTTGTC
>JAGLUD010000113.1 GCA_023134935.1 Paracoccaceae bacterium
CCACTAACGGCCAGTTAACGCCACCAGTTATGGGTGCGGCTGCGTTCCTGATGATCGAATATACGGGTCTTTCGTATATCGAGGTTATCAAGGTTGCGTTCCTGCCTTCCATCATCAGCTACATTGCACTGGTGTACATCGTGCATCTTGAAGCCGCGAAACTGGGGCTTGAAGGATTGCCTCGCGCTGGCCAGCCGAAAACACGTGCGCAACGCCTTATGGGTGTCGCCTTGGGCTTTGCGATTTTCTTCGGGCTTGGCTTTGTCGTCTATTACGGGCTTGGATGGCTGAAAGGCGTCTTTGGTGATTATACCCTGATCGGTATGTCCGTGACGTTCTTCGCAGCTTACGCGGCACTTGTGTGGATGGCATCGCGATATCCGGATCTGGAAGTCGACGACCCTAACGCACCATTCCTAGAGCTTCCTGAAGCAGGACCAGTGGCCAAAACTGGCTACTATTATGCTTTGCCAGTGGTCGTTCTGATCTGGTGCTTGATGGTGGAGCGTTTCTCACCGGGTTTGTCTGCCTTCTGGGCAACCATGTCGATGATCTTTGTTCTGCTAACTCAACACCCGCTCAAGGCGTTCTTCCGCCGTGATGGCACTATGGGTGACAGCATCAAAGCTGGGTTTACCCAGCTGGCAGATGGATTGATCTCTGGCTCTCGCAACATGATTGGTATCGCGGTGGCAACTGGTACGGCGGGCATTATCGTTGGCACAGTGACGCTAACAGGCGCGCATCAGGTTATCGGCGAGTTTATCGAGCTGATCTCTGGTGGTAGCCTTCTGTTGATGCTGATCTTCGTGGCGATCTTCTCGTTGATCCTTGGGATGGGCTTGCCGACAACAGCGACCTACATCGTGATCACCTCGCTTATGGCGCCGGTTATCATTCAGGTTGGCGCACAGTCTGGCTTGATCGTTCCACTGATCGCAGTCCACATGTTCGTGTTCTACTTCGGTATTCTGGCGGATGATACGCCGCCCGTGGGGCTTGCGGCCTTTGCAGCCGCGGCGATTTCCAAAGGGGACCCGATCAAGACGGGTCTTATCGGTTTCAGCTACGACGTTAGAACCGCGATCCTTCCGTTCCTGTTCATCTTCAACACAGAATTGTTGTTGATCGACGTGACGCCGCTGAAAGCGGTATTCGTCTTTAGTATATCGGTCGTGGCGATGATGCTGTTCGCGGCTACGACGCAGAACTGGTTCCTGACCAGGTCGAAATATTGGGAGAGCGCGGCCTTGCTGGTTATCGCCTTCACGCTGTTCCGACCGGGCTTCTGGCTGGATATGTGGCAGGACCCTTACGTCAACACATCACCTTCGCAAATCATGGTGTTGGCTGATGCAGCTGGCGATAATGAGGAGTTGCGGATCAGGGTCACGGGCGAGGATTTCTCGTCTGGCAAGATCGTGGACACCACGGTTTCCTTACCGCTTGGACTGATGTCTGACGGGGACGGGGCCGCGCGGCTGGAGAAATCCTCAGGGATTGCGTTCCTGGCCGACGGCGACAAGATGTTTGTCGATAACGTCGTCTTTGGCGGTTACGCACAGGAAAGACGTATCGATTTCGATTGGGAAGTTACCAACATCGAAGTCGATTCGGTTCGCCCTGTTAAGGAGTGGTTCTACATTCCGGCACTGCTGCTACTTGGTCTGATTGTATTCTTGCAACGCGGCCGTATTCGTAAACTCGAAGAAACAGCATAGGAAAGGAGCAATATCATGTACAATTCCATCTTGTTGCCCATCGACCTTAACGAGCCGTCGTCATGGGAAAAATCCATTCCCGTGGCGATTGATATGGCGAAAACCTATGGCGCGAGAGTTCGCGTCCTGACGGTCATCCCTGATTACGGCAAATCAATCGTCGGGTCATATTTCCCTGCCGATTTCTCGGATAAAGCGTTGGAGGATACAACTGCCGCGCTTACGAAACTGGTCGCGGATACTTTCCCAGCTGATGTTAGTGTTGAAAGCACTGCGCGGCATGGGTCGGTCTATAAAGAAGTAATCGAAGTGGCGAATTCGATTGGGGCGGACCTTATTGTCCTGACCTCGCATCGTCCTGCACGCAGCGACTACTTGCTTGGCCCGAACGCTGCGCGTGTGGTGCGCCACGCTAAACAGTCGGTATTCGTCGTTCGCGCTTAAGGCGGATAGTTTGAAAACGTTCGCGAATCTGGTCGGGTGATCAGGTTCGCGACACCATTTTAGCGTTACCGAATTTTGATTTACCAGTTCCTGTCGAGCTGAAAACCGCAATTTCTGCGATCTGGTTGCAGCATAATAGCCGCAGTACAAACCCTCGTTAGTGTGTTGTCGTTTGCCATCCCAGAAGGTTCGTATCAATCAGGTCGCAAAGCATCTTGATCGAGGGTGAACTGTCGTTCAAGCTGGGTATGAAAGAGAAATTCATCCCACCAGCACGCAAAAATGCGTCGGCCGCACGGATGTTGATTTCTTCCAGAGTTTCGACGCAATCTGACGCAAAACCAGGCGTGATTACCGTTAGGTTCTTCACGCCCTTCGCAGCTAGCGATTTGAGCGTATCCTCGGTGTCGGGGCCGATCCACTCGACACGACCGGACCTGGATTGGTACGTCAGAATAAGCTGGCTTTCGTTCAGTCCGGTTGCCTCACGCAGCAGCGCAATCGTTTTGTCGCACTGCGTTTGATACGGGTCACCCTTTTCAATGAACGACCGCGGTAATCCATGCAGAGAGGCAATCGTTACCTCTGGCGTCCAGTCCAGTGTCGAGTGGTGATCCTTGATACTGTTAGCCAACGCGTTGATATAGGCTGGCTGGTCGTAATAGGGCGGTACGGTGTTTAGTGTCGGCTGGCGCCGCATGGTTTTTAGCGTAGCAAAAACCTTATCCATAACGCTTGCGGTCGTTGCCGCGCTGTATTGGGGGTAGAGCGGAAATATAAGCACTCGATCACAGCCATC
>JAGLUD010000114.1 GCA_023134935.1 Paracoccaceae bacterium
GCCCAATCGACTTGAATTTCGTCGTTACCCGCATAGCGCGCAGCTACTTTATTGGCTTGTGAGCGGCTGATTGTCATTAATGGAGATTCATCCAGATCGGTGTTCCATATCTTGGCGTAGGCGCGGCCGCTTGTCTTTGGGCGACGTGTAAGGATTATCCCGTTGAAAATTAGCCACCAGACGGGGCCTTTTGCCTCGATTACGCGGGGGTCCGAAAGGAATTCCTTAAGATATTTCCGCATCGGCCAATAGGTTGTCGCCTCGGGTGTCCCGAGGTTAACAAGGAGGATTCCTACTTTATTAACCATCACTTAAGCGAAACTTATGATTTTCATGTCGGGATTTTCAAGCTTGACATTCTCTTCGACGGAGCGGTCTCCGTTGGCAATTCGCCGCAATGCAGGGATGTTCTTGATCACAATGGTGGTCAGTGTTTCAAGCTCGATTATGCCTTTGCTTTCTAGTTCGCGAAAGCAGCGACTGACGGTTTCGGGTTGCATTCCGATGTACTCTGCAAGGTCGAGACGCCGGATCGGTATGCTAACAATCGAGCTGGATTTATCGTTGGCGCCTTCATGATGCCGACATTCGAAAATGAACGACGCAAGTTTTTCCAAAGCCTGCTTCTTGGCGAGATCCACCGAATGTTCGATTGCCCGGAATGTTTGTTCGCGAAGGTTGTCCCAAATCACTTGGTGCGCATCTGGGTTTGCCTTGACAACTTTCTCAAAAATGGACGGAGACAGGCGGCAAACTCTCGCCTTTCCCAAAGCGATCAGGTTGCCACGCTTTCGGTCCGAAATGCTGCGAAGGTCTATGATATCACCACGCATGAACAGTGCAGCGATGGTTTTTCGACCGTCCTGCATAATATGTTGAAGGCTTAACACACCCGATTCAACAGCAACTACCGGCCATTGCGCCAATGATTCATCCGAAAACGAGTCACCGCGTTTCAATTTGGCTGATCTCGACTCCCGGTTTAAGTTCACAAGCTCGATTGGTGACAATTGTGCGCAAAAATTGTCTGATTCAAAATATAGTGAACATTGCTTGCATCTAAGAGGGGTCTCGATTGCCATATTGCGTTCCATGTTGAGTCTTTTTTATTGTCGGTCATATTGATGTCAGCGATCAACTTGTTAGCGTCCTAAAATAAGAGTTCGAAGTAAATGTAATATGATCTATATCAATCATTGTTTCGATTGTGTCCTATATCACGGCATTTAGCCTTACGTTATCTGCAGGGATCAGGATGAATCGAATATTAGTTGTATTTGTAGTTACAGCCGCCCTTATGCTGTTCATATTTGATAGTGCGGATTGGTATGCATCCAACGCCGCACTGCCTCGCTATTGTGAAAAACCGGAAGAAACGGTTGCCATCGTTCACGAAATATTAACGAGCCCCACCCCATCGGAGGGGAAGGAAAAGCGACCCTATATAGTTGCGGCAAAACTGATATTTTTGGTGCCGCAGTTGGAAGGGGAGCCGCTCGACGATTATCTGTATCGATTGCGGCGAAAAATTTCTGAAGTTTGTGGTGTGAAATACTGAAATATGCCTCAAACATTCGACATGTTTTTCCAAATCTTGATGTCCATCAATTACCCGCACCGCCAGATATGTTGTGTCAATCCGAACGCTAGTTCGCGAATGCAATCAAGGAACAGATATGACACCTAAGGAAAAATCGCCAGAGAGTACCGGTTTGGGAAAGTTGGTATTCTGGCTGACATTCGTGGCGATGATGGTCTTTTTCTGGTGGCTGCTGATCTACGATCACGGCGTTATTTCAATACACTAAACGACGCGTAAAAACGTGCGAGAGGGAAATCTATGCTGGGAAACAAATGGGTAGTGTTTGTGGTGGCTCTAGTTGTCTGGGCCGCTTTTTTCTATTCGATGGACAAGTTTATCATGGAATATCAAGGCCTGCCTGTCGGCGCCGATATGATGCCGGTTTAGGTGAGGATTAGATCATGAAACATTCACAAACTCTTGCTGCCACGGCGGCGCTGGCTGCCATTGCTTTTATTCTTCCGGAAATTGCGATGGCTTCGGGCGAAGAAGTTGTAAGCATCCTTGAGGGTGCTCCGAAACCTTCGCGCGGTGACTATCCTGTTATTGCAGGCATAAGTGCCCGGACGATCGCGTGGAGCCTGGCGCAAATGCACTTGTTCCTTGCGGCCTTCGTTCTGGCGGTCCCGCTGTTCGCGATTAGCACCGAGATGATGGGCGTCATCACCAAGGATGACCGCTACGACACCATGTCTCGCGAGTTTATGAAGATAACAATGGCGGCCTATTCGCTGACCGCGCTTGTTGGCGGTGGTCTGCTGCTAGCGCTGTTGGTGTTTTACCCGCATTTGATGGGGTACATGATCAAGGTCTTCCGGGGGCAGATGCTGATTTATGCGGCATTGTTCGGGCTGGAATCGATCACCCTATATATCTACTTTTATTCTTGGGATGCGCTTCGACGTGGTAACCGCAAGTGGTTCCATATGTCGATTGGTTTGGTCCTGAACACCGTTGGTTTGACGCTGATGTTCGTGGCGAACGCCTGGACGTCGTTCATGATGTCGCCATCTGGCGTGGATGCAGCCGGTGCAATTACCGGAACCGTTTGGGAAGCCACGCGTAACCCGCTTTGGAATCCACTGAACCTGCACCGTTTCCTTGCCAATATCGCCTATGGTGGCGCGATTGTGGGAGGCTATGCTGCCTATATGTTCCTCGCTGAAAAACGGGCCGAGGCGAAGGCGCATTATGACTGGATGGGGTACACCTCTAATTTCATCGCGATCATCGGCTTCTTGCCGCTGCCATTCGCCGGCTATTGGTTGATGGCCGAGATTTACGCCTATTCCCAGCAGATGGGTATCACGGCGATGGGTGGCATTCTGGCGTGGCTGTTTATCATTCAGGCGGTGCTGATCGGTACGATTATGCTGGCCGCGAACTATTACCTATGGAGCGGTCTTATGCGGACCGACCGTGGAGCCGAATACGCAAAATACGTCAAGTATATCGCTGTAGTCATCGTTGGCGGGTTCCTTGTCTGGGTCACGCCGCACTCGTTGGTGTTAACGCCGTCGGAGCTGCAAGTGCTGGGTGGGACAAACCACAAAGTGCTAGGGCCGCTCGGGATTATGCCAGCCAAGAATACGGCTGTGAACCTGATGCTGGTGATGACGTTCCTGTCGTTCCAGATGTTCTATCGCTCCAGTCGTGTTGCTACGGTTTCGTGGGCCAAGCAGGGTAATATGGTTATCATCGCGCTTTATGTGATTGGTATTGCCAACATCGTTGGTGCTGGCATTTACGGGTACTTCACACCGACCGTTTATAAAGTTGGGGCATCGGTTCCGCAGGTTACCACAACGCTAATGATTATCGTTGCCTCGGTCGTTATCGATGTGTTGATGCTACGCGGTGCCAAAACTGAAAAGGTACATTGGGGTCGTATGTCTGAACGCTCGCAATATGCACTGTTTGTGCTGCCTGTGGCATTTACGTGGCTGATGGGTTTGATGGGATATATCCGCTCTAGTCTGCGTACGAATTGGCATATTTACACGATCATGAAGGATAACTCGTCAGAGGCGTATATCCCGACGATTGGGGAGGCTGGTAATACAATTACCGCAATCACGCTCGGGTTTATGGCGATTATGGTGTTTGTGTTCTGGCTCAGTCGATTGGGGGCCACCAAACAAAGTGAACCGAAGCAGGAGGCGTCATCATGACGTTCCTCAAAACCATGGGCTTCAGCATTGTTGCGATGTTTTTGTTCGCAGCGTTTTCAAATATTCTGCCGCAAGTGCAGTCCGACGCGCCTGTCGAGGAGGAGATCCCGACAGATGGCTTCGATATGGCTGGGATGATTGCATACGGCGAACGGCTGTTTACGGGGAAGGGTACTTGTACGCTTTGTCACAACGACCTAGGCCGCGCACCGGACCTTTTGGTTATGAATTTGTCCACCGCATTCAATGACCGTCTGGCCGACCCGCGGAACGAAGGTGTTTCGGCTGGTGGTGAAGGCGCGTCTGATGTTGAGGCGTATCTTCGCGAGTCGCTGGTTGATCCGTCCGCTTATGTGGTTGAGGGCTTTGGTAAAAAGGGATCAAACGATACGATTTCACCGATGCCCGCCGTGGACGCGCCGCCAATTGAGTTGAACGAAGTTGAGCTGAACGCTGTGATTGCGTTCTTGCAAGACGGGGCAGGGTGGGACCCGACGGTTCCACTGCCAAGTGCGGAAGAAGCGGTGATCGAGGAAGAGCCTGAAGAAGTTGAAAGCGCCGAGCCGGAAACTGACCCACTCGTAGTTCTCGACAATGTCTATTGCGCTGGTTGCCATGATCTTGAAGGAAGCGAGGCTGACGTTGGCCCGAACCTTGACGATATCGGCACACGTATGACGCAAGGCGAGATCATCGAGGCGATCCTTTATCCCAATGCGATTATCGCGGATGGATACGAGGCGGACTACATGCCCGAAGACTTCGGTGAACAAATGCACACCGTCGAGCTGATGGTGCTCGTCGATTATCTTATCAACCTGTCAAATTAAGGGGAGTGCTGACATGATGCGTTTTCTGAAACACCCCCTGTTTTTGTCGGTTCTGACAATTGCGATCGTTTATACCTTCTTGGCTTATGTGGTTTATCCACCGATCCCGAAATCTTTGCTTAGCCAGTACATCGTGATCGTTGCGGCTGGCGTTATTTTGGTGGCCACGTTTGATAACAAAACGGCCAACAAGCTGGTCGCTCCGTTGTTTGATTTGATGGGCAACCCCAATCAGCGCGTGTTGCGTGGGCTGGCACTTGTGGTTGTTATGCTTGGCGTCGGGTACATCGCTTACGGGTATGTGAAGCCCTCGACTGAATCGCCGCTGGAATTGCGTACGGTTCATCCGGCGCCTCCGTCCACTATCAAGATCTACGACAAAACCTTCGACTTGCTTACATTGGAAAATCCGCTGCGGGCGGAATATCCCAAGGGGACTGACGAATTCGACGAAATAGTCGCTGACGGTGCAGAGCTTTACTATCAGAACTGTATCTACTGTCATGGCGACTTGCTGGACGGTACGGGCCAATACGCGGATGCGTTTAGCCCGCGACCAGCTAATTTTCAGGACGTAGGAACGATTGCCCAGTTGCAGGAGTCCTACCTGTTCTGGCGCATCACAACAGGCGGTCCGGGTTTGCCACGTGAAGGCACACCTTGGGCATCTGCAATGCCTGTTTGGCACGAGATGCTTGAAGAGGAAGAAGTCTGGAAAATCATAACCTTCCTATACGATTACACCGGACATGAGCCTCGTTCATGGGAACTGGCCGAGCCTTCAACAGAAGAAGTGGTCGTTGCCACCGGAGAGCTGGACGAAGACGCTGTTGACGCGATCTATCAAAAACGTTGTTCGCAATGCCACGGTGTTGATGGTGAAGGCGACGGAGCTGCCGCAGAATATATGTATCCACGTCCGCGCGACTTCTCGATGGCGCTTTTCAAGTACAAATCGACAGATGCTAATTCCGAATTTCCTTCAGATGAAGATTTCCGCCGGACTATTCGTGATGGTTTGACCGGCACTGCGATGCCGGGTTGGAAGACGATCCTCTCGGATGCTGAAATTGACGCGTTGATCTTCAAGATCAAGCAGTTCGGCTATTGGGAAGAGGAAGAAATTGAAGCTAATCCAATTGAACTGGGAACTATGCCCGAAGTTACGGATGCTTTGTTGGCAAGTGGTGCTGTTCTTTTCGAAAAAACTTGTGCTGAGTGTCACGGGCTTGAAGGGCGCGGGAATATCACATCTGGCAAGCGTTTGGCTGACGATGCCGAAGACCGCATCTGGCCACGCAACCTGACACGGCCGGAAACTTGGCGTTACACAACGTCTGTGACCGAGGTGTTTGAGCGTCTATCCACGGGTATTCCAAGTACGCCGATGCCCGAACACTCGACCACGATGAAGATTGAGGATCGGTGGGCTATTGCGCAATATGTCATGACGTTGCGGGATAACGCGACGCCACTAAGCACTGGTGATACGGTTATTCGTGCCGCACGAATTGATGGCGAATTGCCCGAAAGCCCGAGTGATCCACTGTGGGATACCGCACCCGCGATCACCTTTGCGCTGGCACCTAACGTCATCAAAGATCCACGACTGTTCACGTCGTTGAATGACATGGTCACCGTGCGCGCTCTTTATAACGGCGACGACATAGCGATGCGCGTCGATGTGGACGACCGGACATACTCGGTGCCAGGTGACGTGTTGGAGCAACGCTATGCGATCGAAGATGTGGAAGGGACACGCGATGCGATTGCAATCCAGTTGCCTAGCGACCTGACTGGAACGAGCGAGAAGCCTATGTTCCGACTTGGTGATTCAAAACATCCGGTTAATCTTTGGTATTGGGCCGC
>JAGLUD010000115.1 GCA_023134935.1 Paracoccaceae bacterium
TTCAAGCGATCGCTTGAAACCGAGTCACCAGCCGACTTCCAGTTCACGGAGGGAGCCTACATCCCGATCGCGTTTGCGAACTGGGATGGGGTAGAGGGACAAATCGATAGCCGTCGCAGCTTTACCTCGTGGTACTGGATCGTTCTTGAGCCTGTCGAGAATCAGGCGAAGCTATACGGCATTCCTGCCGGATTCGGATTGCTGGCAGGCCTGATATTCCTGCTGGTTGCGCGCCGAACACGCCGTCGTTTCACGAAATAGGCCACATTGCCTAGAGCGCGCCGAAATACCTTCGGCGCGCTCCAGTTTATTTTTCAAAAAACCAAAAACTTGATGGCCATCAATGACTGGGCGAACCCCGTCTGCGATTTTCCTGCCATGACCTTGTTTTGGTCGCCATCCGGTGGTCGAATTTTACTAGAGAGAGGGAGGCCGATGAAGATATCTCGGTTCAAAGGCGGCTTAACGCCGACGCTCTGCGCAACCTTGTTGCTCGGGGCTTTTGCAGTGCCCAGTTTTGCTGCAGCGGAAGGGTTCGGGCCAATTGTGGCGCCGGAAGTTAACGCTGCGAAAGCAGAACTAGGGAAGCGTTTGTTTTTTGATAAGCGTCTGTCCGGTGATGCAGCAATTAGCTGTGCTACATGTCACCAGCCAGAAAACGGATTTTCGGACGGTTTAGCGTTATCGCTGGCATATCCGGGTTCCAAAGGGTTCCGTAATACGCCAACACTGATCAACAGCGCGCAGAACGCGAACTGGTTTCACGATGGTCGTTTGGGTACGAACTTGAACGACGTAACACGTGAGATGATCACCGAAGATTACTTGATGAACATGGACATGCGTCTGATGCAAGAACGCGTCAAGCAGGACCCTGTTTATGTAGAAATGTTCGCAGCAGCCGGTTACGGCGAGCCATCCAACAGCGGAGTGCGTAAAGCGATCCCTGAATATCTGGCAACACTGACATCGCGTGGTTCAGCGTTTGATGCGGGTGAAATGTCAGATGCAGCGCTTCGTGGTCAGGAATTGTTCACAGGTAAAGCTGGCTGTGTTGCATGTCATGACGGCAACCGCTTCACAGATGATAGCTTGCACGTGCTGGGTACACCGGAAAATCCGGAAATCTGGTCTGACCCAGTTCGCCACGCGACATATGTTGCGTTCGCGATGTTCATGGGTGTTGAGAACTACATGAATGTCCGTGAAGATGTGGGTGGCCAAATCTGGTCCAACCCGTTTGATCGCAGCATGGTTGGTTCGTTCATCACGCCAACATTGCGTGAGCTGACACAGACTGGCCCTTACATGCACAACGGCATGTTCGACAGCCTGTTCGAAGTTGTTGCTTTCTACAATGAAGGCGGCGGTGACGTGGACAACAAAGACCCACTTCTAAAACCTTTGGGTATGTCGTTCGTCGAGCAAAAAGATCTGGTCGCATTCCTTGAATCGCTTTCCGGCGATCCACTGACCGGTCCCGAGCATGTCTGGGAAGGCCCTATTTCAACCAACTATATCGCCATCGAAAACTGGCGTGATCAGTCAAACTAGAAAGGAGAGAAAACATGAAACCTATGAAAACAATCTCTCTTCTCCTGTCGGGTGCCGCTGTATTGGCAACATCTGCGACTATGGCGATGGCGGGTGGTGATTTCCCTCCGCTAGCCCCATTGGGAGAGCCTCCGATTCCGTCGGACAACCCGCAAACAGATGCGAAAGTAGAACTGGGCAAAATCCTGTTCTGGGATCCGCGTTTGGGTGGCGACGCTTCGACAGCCTGTGTGACTTGTCACGAGCCTGATCAGGGCTGGGCGTTTAGCGACGACCTTTCGCGTGGGTATCCGGGAACGGTTCACTGGCGTAACAGCCAATCCGTGATCAACTCGGCCTATTTGGGTCAGTTGTTCTGGGCTGGTTCCGCTGCTTCGCTTGAGAAACAGGCACCAAGTGCTGCTAAAGGTGCGGTTGCCGGTAACGGCGAGAACGATGTGATGGAAGCACGCTTGGCGTTTATTCCTGAATATCGTGAGCGCTTTAACGACGTGTTCGGCACCGAATGGCCACTGATTGGCGATGCATGGCGCGCGATTGCTGCGTTTGAGCGTACGTTGATCGTGAACGACACACCTGTTGATCTTTACTTGGCTGGCGACGAATCCGCCCTAAGCGAAGAACAGATCGCTGGTATGGAGCTGTTCAACGGCAAAGCTGGTTGTATCCAATGTCACAACGGCGCACAGGCGACGGACGAGAAGTACTATAATCTCGGCGTTCCTACTGCTGAACGTTGGCAGGACGATGGCTTGGCGCAGGTTACATTCCGTTACGAGATCCTTGCAAAAGGCGTGACACAGGAAATGTATCGTGAGCTTAAGGAAGATCCGGGTCTCTATTTCCGTACTAAGGAAAAAGCCGACCTAGGTAAATTCCGCACGCCACCGCTGCGTTACACGCTTTATACAGCGCCATACATGCACAATGGGTCATTCTGGGATCTTGAGGAAGTGGTCGAATTCTACAACGCCGGTGGCGGGTCGAACGACTTTACTGACGGAACCATGGCATCGAGCAAAACCGATCTGATCAAACCGCTAGGACTGAATGAGGACGAGGTTGAAAACCTTGTTGCCTTCCTAGAAGCGTTCAGTGGTGACGAGCTTGAAGTCGAAGCCCCGAAACTTCCACCCTACGCTCCGCTTGACTGAGCATTAGAAAGGGACAACTAAAATGTGTAATGATAATTACAACGATAGCGGGCTTTCAAAGAAAGATCTTGCCAAGCAGGTCGGGCATAAATGCCTGGTCTCGCGGCG
>JAGLUD010000116.1 GCA_023134935.1 Paracoccaceae bacterium
CGATGCGGTTCTTTAAGCTGGAGCCTGCGGACATTACCGTTTTTCACGATGAACTGGATTTAGCACCCGGTAAATGCCGTGTAAAAACTGGTGGCGGGCATGCGGGCCATAACGGCTTGCGCTCCATGCATCAGCATATCGGGGCGGACTATCAACGGGTGCGGCTTGGCATCGGGCATCCGGGGCATAAGGACCGCGTGGCGGCTTATGTATTGCATGATTTCGCCAAGGCGGATGCCGAATGGCTGGACGATGTTTTGCGAGGGATTGGCGACGGTGCACCGGATTTGGCGGAAGGTGAGGCCTCGCGCTTCATGAACGCCATTGCGCGGCGGGTTATTCCTGAACGCCCTTCGAAATCAGCAAAGCCCGAGAAAGTGAAGACCGTTGAGGTTCCTGTTGAGGATACACGTTCTGCCATGCAAAAGCTGAAGGACAAGTTTGGATGATCCAGCTGGCCGATGCTTTCAATTCGCAGGCGGAGGCTTGCGAAAACCTCGACTCGCCTTTCACCGCGATGTTGTTGCGGCAGGTGGCTTTGAATTTACGCGATGACCACCCAGTTGGCGCATTTCTGCATGGCTGGTCAAACTACGATACCTTCCGGTCCGGTGCTGTGGCGTTGCGATTGGCGGGGGCGCTAAATTCGCTGGTTTTGCTGGAGATGGACACAGGCCTGGCGGCGGTTTACCCGCCCCATCAGGTTGATGGCGAAACGCTTTGGCGCGCTGTTGAACGGGCTATGCGCGCGCATTCAGATCACATCATCGGGTGGATGGCGTCGCCACCACAGACGAACGAAATTCGACGAGCGAATGCGTTAATCCCGGGGTTTCATTTGATTGCCAAGGAAACAGGTTTGCCATTGGTGATGTCTGAAGTCGGGGCGAGTGCGGGGTTAAACCTGAACTGGGACTTGTTCGCGATGGAGATTGGCGGGCAGGTTTGGGGTGCTGCTGATGCGACAGTTCGCCTTACACCAGAGTGGCGCGGGGCATTGCCGCCGCTGGCTGACATCAAGGTTCAGAGTCGCGAGGGCTGCGATATCAAACCGCTGAACCCGAGCCTTGCCGAGCATCGGCTAAGATTGCTTTCCTACATCTGGCCAGATCAGACGCAGCGGATCAATAATACCAAGTGTGCAATCGATCTGGCCTGTGCTACCGGGCGAACCGTTTTGCAAGAAGACGCGTTGTCGTTTTTGGCGCGGCGGCTGGAACCTGTCGAGGGGGCAACTCGGGTGATTTACCACTCGATCATGTGGCAATACTTGTCGGATGAGGATCAAGCGACAGGCGAAGAAAAGATATTTGCGGCAGGGGTAGGCGCCACACCGGAGACACCACTGGCTTGGTTGCGGGCGGAACCCGATGCGCAAAAGGGTAGTGCCGCTATTACGTTAAACCTATGGCCCGACGGCGAAACCCGCGATCTGGGTCGGATGGATTTTCATGGGCGATGGATCGAGTGGAATACGCTGTGAACAATGTCCTGCCCGTTAGCCGGAATAGGTTTGGCAGGTGAGTTTTTTCACTCTTAAACTACTAAACTAGTTTAATGAAATTTGCGGTTTCAAGGTAACACGCTGCTATCACTTAAGTAATTCGAATATACCTCATCAAATATTCCCACAAATATGCGGTTTGTTAAACTATTAAACCGGTTTAATGGGAAACCGCATCAACCAAAGCTCTTCATCCCTCTTTACGAATTTCCAGCCAATTGCGATCATCACCACATGAAACAAAAACCCAACAGCCTGTGCCGTGATTGCCTGACCACATTTACGGGTGGGGCGAGGTGCCCTGAATGTGCGTCTCCTCGGATTATCAGCCACCCTGAATTGTTTGAACTATCGATAGCACATATGGACTGCGACGCCTTTTACGCCTCTGTCGAGAAACGCGACAATCCCGAGTTGAAAGACAAACCGGTGATCGTAGGGGGTGGAACCAGGGGCGTGGTTTCTACGTGTTGCTATATCGCCCGCATCAAGGGCGTTCGATCTGCTATGCCAATGTTTCAGGCGCGAAAGCTGTGCCCCGAGGCGGTAGTCGTGCGCGGTCGGATGTCGGTCTATGTGGAGGTTAGCCGCGCCATTCGCGCCATGATGCAGGACCTGACGCCGGTGATCGAACCCCTCTCGCTGGATGAGGCGTTTCTGGATTTGACCGGAACCGAGCGTCTGTACGGCGCACCACCCGTGGTGCAGATGGCGCGCCTTGTGCAGCGAATGGAGGAGGAGTTGGGGATTTCCGGATCCGTCGGTCTGTCACACAACAAATTTCTGGCCAAGATCGCCTCTGACTTGGACAAGCCGCGCGGTATGTCGCTGATTGGAAAATCCGAGACGTTTGATTTCCTACAAAAACAGAAAGTCGGGATCATCTGGGGCGTGGGGGCCGCGATGCGCCAAACGTTGGAGCGCGACGGAATCAGAACGATCGCTGATATCACACGACGCGATCGCAAGAGCCTGTCGGAACGATATGGCAGTATGGGCGAACGTCTCTATCACCTTGCGCGGGGCGAGGACAGGCGGCGGATTTCCAACCGTGCGCCCGTCAAAAGCATCTCCAAGGAGACCACGTTCAACAAAGACACATCCAGCGCCGAAATTCTGGACGGGCAACTTTGGCGGCTGACCGAACAAGTGGCTGATCGCGCCAAGGCACGCGACATGGCAGGGACAATCGTGACGGTGAAACTTAAAACGGCGAAGTTCCGGCAACTGACGCGACGACTGACGTTAAGCGAACCGACACAACTAGCCGATGTTATCTATGAAACGGCGCGGCCTTTGTTGGAAAACGAGTTGCCAAACGGGCCGTTTCGGCTGATCGGCGTAGGTATTAGCGGGTTAACAGATGCAGCATCGGCCGATTTTTCCGGCGATTTACTAGATTTGAACGCTCCAAAGCGTGCAGCGGTGGAGCGAGCGACCGATAAGATTCGTGCAAAATATGGTAGTTCTTCGATACTTAAGGGCCGTGGGTTGCAAAAATAGCACAGATTCGCCAATAATGTGAGTTATGTTGCATTGCACAATTGACTTTGCTGCATTGCATCGTCATATTCCTCTTATGCGATATGATTTTATCGTTGGCTTCCTTTTACGGAAGTTATTTCCTCCCTGGACTTGGGCCGCCACTTGTGCGGCCTTTTTTTCGACCATTTACTCCGCAGCCAATGCGGCAGGAAGTGGTCCGATCTGGGCGAGTTGGCGGGTGACTTCGGATAGCGTTGTGCGGATCTGGTCGAATGTCTGAGCACGCTCAACGCGGGCCTCGTTCATGTAAAGGGCGCGGTTAATCTCAACCTGGAGGGCGTGTACACCCTTGGATGGGCGCCCATAGTGTTGGGTGATATAACCACCGGAAAACGGGGCGTTTCGCGCGACAATGAAACCAGCAGCGGCGAAGATCTGCGTAACGGATTCCATGATCCAGCGATCACAGGACGCGCCGAATCTGTCACCGAGAATGATGTCGGGGTTCTTCCCACGCACTAGCGGCGCAGAATCGAGGGACTTTTGCGGCATCGAGTGGCAGTCGATCAAAATCGTTAGGCCATGCACGTTGTGTTGTAAGTCGATTAGGTTTCGAAGGCGGTTGTGATAGGGAGCGTGATACTCGGCGATGCGGTTTTGCGCCTCTTCCAACGAAATCTTGCCTGTGCGAATAACCTGTCCATTTCCGACGATTCGCGGGATCACACCTAACCCAGCGGCAATACGCGGGTTGGCGGGCGCGCGTTTGGCACCGCGTACGATGGCGGGGTCCAATTCGCCGGCGTCACGGTTCAGGTCGATAAAGGCCCGCGGCGCATGGGCGAACAACAAATGAGCGCCGTGTTTGGGCGCATCGCTAAACAATTCATGGGGCTGACCCAGATAACTAG
>JAGLUD010000117.1 GCA_023134935.1 Paracoccaceae bacterium
CCGAAACAGCGCAGGATTACCTGACTGACTCACTGGTTGATCGTTTTCGTGCCACGCTTGATCCGTTCTTGTGGTCCGGTGACGATGTGCCATTGGGGCTGCACTGGTGCCTCGCGCTTCCTACCACCCCGACGGCAGAACTGTCAGAAGATGGACACGCCAAAAAAGGCGAATTCCTGCCGCCTGTACCGTTACCCTCGCGGATGTGGGCCGGCGGCGAGGTTATCCACCACCAGAGTTTCCCTCCAAACGCGCCTGTGACCCGCATTTCGACAATTAACGATATCGTTGCCAAGAAGGGCAAAAGCGGAGACCTCGTTTTCGTCACGGTTGGGTCTGAGTATTATTCAAATGAACGTTTGTGCGTCACCGAGCGGCAAGATCTGGTTTTTCGCAATCGCTCCGCCCTGAACAAACCTGCCGCCGCCATCCCCACGCCACATGCGTCGACAACGCGGCAAGACACACTAACGCCCGATCCGGTGTTGCTGTTCCGTTATTCAGCCCTGACCTTTAATTCACATCGTATCCACTATGATCCGGATTACGCCCGAGACGAGGAAGGGTACTCCGGTCTCGTGGTGCATGGTCCCTTGCAGGCAACGTTGCTGTTAAATCTGGCCGCCAAAAAAGCCGGCAAACCGCCGCGACGCTTTACGTTTCGCGGCTTGGCCCCGGTCACCCACGGCGTCCCGATCGAGCTCCACCAAGGCCGCGAAAACACCGATGAGACAGTCTGGTGCCAGACCGCCGACGGCATCAAAAGCTTTACTGCAACATACAGCGGCACCTAGATCAGCCGTATTTTTGGTTAAGCAGCGAGCCCAAGTGGAAACCCCGCAATCCGCCTCGATACGGCGGCGCTTGGCGATCCAATCGCCCATTTCGCCACCCCAAAAAGCAGATTCCACTTTCCATGCATCGCGGCCATAGATTTCGATCACCGTATCGGCCAAAAGACAGGTTCGCTCGTTGGAGTTTTAGCAACTCCTGTTTTTTCATCACTGGCAAACGGGACATTGCGTCCAGCGACGAAACTGTAGCCGGATCAAAAATCCGCCAAGTCAAACCGTGCTTTCAGTCCCGACGCTACCTTGGCCATCACAGCATGCGCTTTAACGGTTTGGTATAGATCGGGCAGCCATGACAGATTCCCTTGGCTCGATCCCTAGTTTGGGCCGTTCGGATCGAATTGTGGAGGACCCTTTTCACGGTCTGGCAGCACACCTTCTTCGACGTCTTTGCTCATGAAGCCCAGCGTTTCGCCCGTTTTACCTGACCGGCAAATTGCGAATAGAGCGCCGCGTGATCTTCCACATCCGGCGCCACGTCCGCAAAACTGTCGCGGAACGCAGCGTCGTCAAAACCACCGCGGCCACGCGCGAAGATTTCAAGTTGCCCGAGTGCGTTTTACGCCAAACTGCGCGAAGCGATAAAGATCCGCTCAACGCTCAACAAGGCCTTTGCCATGTTCCAACCTTTGTTCAGCTCCCCCACCAGATTGGCGCGAGGTGTACGGGCGTTGTCGAAGACAAACTTCGCAAAACTCGGTCTTGCCTGCCAGCGTGGTGATAGTGCGAATGTCAGCGCCACCGCAAAAGCCCGCGCCTTGGCACGACTGGCCTAACGTAACAGCGCCAACGGAGTTGTCGCATTTTCCATAACGCCTAGGGCTTCGCGGACAGCAGCCTCGGCCAGAATCAACGTCGCCATCGGGCCACGTAGGAACGTGCTGAAATCCAAAACCAGGATATCATCAAGTGGCTGTGTCATCGGTTTTTCCTATTAGACAAGCCGCGCGGCGCCGTTATTAAGCACCAGCACATCGCGTTCTGGTACAGATGCGCGGAATCGCACTTCTTTGCCATCCTGCCAAATTTCAAACCGAACAGTTTCGCCGGGGTAAACTGGCGCGGAAAACCGCACATCAAGACCCTTCAAACAGCTAGCATCATATTCACAAATCGTTTTCAAAACTGCACGACAAGCCAGACCATAGGTCGCCAACCCATGCAAAATTGGGCTATCAAACCCGACCGAACGCGCCACTTCAGGGTCAGCATGCAGTGGGTTATAGTCACCACTAAGACGGTAAATCAGCGCTTGGCGCGGTAACGTTGTCAGATCACAGACGTGATCGGGCGCACGTTCTGGCAATACGGCAGGTACTGGACCGCGCAAGTTTTCACCACCAAAGCCCCCGTCACCTCGACAAAAAGTCGACATCTTCACTCGCGCCAACGTCTCGCCGGTGGCGGCATTAATGATGTCGCGGCTTAGGTACATCACCGCACCCTTGCCTTCGCCTTTGTCGGAAATTTGGTCAATAGTTGTACGCCCAACAACGGTACCTGCAACCGGCAATGGATTAAAAACCTCAAGCCACTGTTCACCATGCAGAACTTTTTTCCAGTCAATGCCGGTCTTCGGGTCTTTCAGCCAAAATCCTGGATAACCCAGAATTACCGCCATACTTGGTGCTGCTACTAGCCCGTCTTCGTAAACATATGCCAGCTCTTTGCTGTCATTCGGATCCTCGCCGAACCCCAGTCCTAGCGCGTAAAGCATGGTGTCACGTTCGGTATAACTGTGCTCGATATCGTCGAACTTCCAATTGTTCAGCGCATCAATATCCATTGCCAAACCCCTTTCAAATTCGAGATCAAACGGTACTTGCCGCGCCTAGAATTGCAGTGACCTGACTGGACAGCACCCCGCCATTACCATGGGCCACCGCCAGCTCCACTCCGTCAAGCTGCATCCCCGGCGCGTCACCTCTGATCTGGCGGGCGGCCTCGATTATCGTGAAAATGCCATACATTCCGGGATGCACACAGGACAATCCGCCGCCATTGGTATTTACGGCCAAGTTTCCACCGGGGGCAATCCGCCCGTCCGACACAAACGCACCACCTTCGCCCTTTTTGCAAAACCCGAGATCTTCCAGAAACAGGATTGTGTTGATGGTAAACGCGTCATACAGCTCCACCACGTCAATATCCGCGGGGGTCACGCCAGCCATCGCAAACGCCCGTTTGCCTGAGTCCTTGGCCGCCGTTACCGTAAAGTCTTTCATCTGCGATATCTGCCGATGACTGCTTTCAGCCGCAGATCCCAGCACATAAACAGGTGCATTCGGAAAATCCTTCGCTCGATCAGCGCGCACCAGAATAACCGCGCCACCACCATCGGTTACCAGACAGCAATCCAGCTTGGTCAATGGATCCCCCACCATACGCGAGCTTAGAACATCCTCGCGTGTAAGTGGATCACGCATAAACGCCTCGGGGTTATGGCTGGCCCACGCCCTTGCGGCCACGGCCACGTCGGCCATATTCTCGCGCGTAGTACCATATTCATACATGTGCCGCGCGGCCGCCAACGCATAACCGGAAATCGGATAGCGTGGGCTATAAAGCCCCTCGTAAGGTGGCAATTTCGAGGCTGTCACCAACCGCCCCGACGCAGTCCGCTGGTTAGAGCCATAACAGATCAGCGCCACATCACATAAACCCGCCTCCAACGCCATCGTCGCGGAGGTCAGGTAATTCACAAAAGACGACCCACCCGTCATAGTGCCATCGATATATCGCGGCTGGATACCCAGGTATTCCGCCGCCATCAGCGCAGGCATACTGTCTTCCATCATGGTGCAGAAAAGACCGTCAACATCACTTAACTTAAGCCCCGCATCGTTCAACGCCGCATGCGTCGATTGCGCCATGATGTCATAAGCACTAAATCCGTGCGCCTCACCAAAACCGGCATGGCCCACACCTACAATTGCGGATTTTCCGCGTAAATTATCAGTCATCTCTCAGCCCTCCGCCGGTTTACACAAAACGGCAGGCGCACCGTCAATATCACCCACAAACACCGCAACCGGCATTCCAATTTTCACATCTGCCGGTGCAATCCCGTCAACACGGCTCATCATGCGGACACCTTCGCTTAGCTCGACCATGCAGACATTATAGTCCCCGCCGCTCTCGGGTCTGCGTCGAACTGTTGTGGTGGTATGCACCTCGCCAGTTCCTAATGCCTGATGCCACGTCAACGCTGTGCCGCCACAATGCGGGCAGTTAATTCGGGGGAAAAAATGGGGCTTGTCACAACCGTCACACCGAGGAAGGTTTATCTGCCCGTTTGACAGCCCTTCCCTAAATCTTGCGTCTGGCCCTAGCGCACGTTCCATGTTGCCCTCCTTTTGCCGGCTTGGCGAATACGAATCTACGATGACCTCATTTCTAACAGACGTTAGATTTAATGCAACTCCTCTATAGCCGAAACGCGAGAGCATACAAACATGAGCAATCAAACCCAAAGTGCCCTTTCAGGTATCAAAGTTATTGACATGACCTCGGTCGTATTCGGCCCCTTGGCCACACAGATACTTGGCGATCTCGGGGCGGACATCATAAAGGTTGAAAGCCCCGAAGGCGATATGCTTCGGCAGGTCCTACCAGCCCAAAACCCCGGCATGGGCGCGACATTCCTTGGCACAAACCGCAATAAACGCAGCGTCGTTCTGGATCTCAAAACGCCCAAGGGCCGCGGTTCTTCAAAACGGTTGGCAGGACCGAAATGCTGGATCACCGATGGGTTACCAGTATGGACGAACGCAGCGAAAATATCGGTGAAATCTACGATATGGTCGCGCAGATCGCGCGCGAACGTACAACAGCTGAATCGATCGCACTGGTGGATCAAGCCGATATTCTGGTCATGCCGGCGCGCTGGCTAAAAGACCTGCCCCAAGATCCACATCTGGCTGCGACTGGTCTCTTCCAGAAAATCAACCACCCGACCGGCGCGAGAGGATAGCGTCTTCCACAGTTGCCCCAGAGTGGTACCGGACGCCATTAGTCTTGGCAGTCATGGAGAGTTCGCTCGTTGAAGTCATAATCTATTCCAGTTTTTGGCCGTTTTGCAGCACAAAACAAGCATCCGCGAGGGCAATCGCTTCATCGTGGAACAGGCGTAAGATGTCGGTGAACGGACCGTCATATTCCGGCTCGCAGATATTAACCTTCTCACTTGGGCACAACACCCGCGCCAGTTCTGCAAATGCCATGTCCATTTGCGAGATCGGCACATGATGCAGCGATTTCATCACCACCACGTCGATACTGCGTCGGGTAACGGCAGCGCCTCGGCCACGTCGGTCACGCTAGGTCCAAGGAACCTTGACGGTTACCTTCACAATAAGATTGGCAGATATTTGGCTTGTTGAAAGTCGGTCGAACTATTCGTCAACACTAACAAACTTGGCTGAAAATTCGCTTGTGGGTCTCAGAACCGCGCTAATTCCGGAAGTTACAGGATTAACCCCCGCTGCTACCAACGCAGTCACGGTGATTCCAAAACTGAGAACGAGGCTAGTCAGAACGATAAAATCTAACGATACGGCGCCTGAATCCGAACGGGAAAACTCCCAAAAAT
>JAGLUD010000118.1 GCA_023134935.1 Paracoccaceae bacterium
GTGGCATCCGAAACAGTTGTGGAGGCGCGATGGCCAGCTTCGGCGAGGGCGTGCTTCAAGGCTGATACGATAAGGCCGCGTGCAAGGCCGGGTTCGCGGAAACGGACCTCGGATTTGGCGGGGTGGACGTTTACATCAACGCGCTCGGGATCGCAGGACAAGAACAGGGCGACGGCAGGGTGGCGGTCGCGACTTAGGAAGTCGGAGTATGCACCACGTAGTGCGCCCGTTAGCAGTTTGTCTTTAACTGGGCGGCCGTTGACGAAGAAGAACTGGGCGACTGCCGCGCCACGGGAATAGGTTGGCAGGGCGGCGTATCCGGTTAGCAGAAGTCCCTCGCGCTCGGCCTCTATTCTCATGGCGTTGGCGGTAAAATCTGCACCGAGTATGCCGCGAAGACGACCGTTGAGTGCATCGAACATATCGCCAGTTTGCGGATCGGCGCGGAAGGTCACGCGGCCCTCGCCGTCGCCTGTTAGGTCGCGCAGGGTAAAGCCCACGTGCGGTTCGGCCATGGCTAGGCGCTTGATGACATCCCCAATGGCTTGCGCTTCGGCGCGATCGGTGCGCATGAATTTCAGGCGGGCGGGGGTGGCGTGGAATAGGTCGCGCAATTCGACTACTGTTCCTGCGGTTAGGGCGGCGGGTTCGGTCGCGCCGATTGCGCCGCCGTTTACGGAAATTCTTGCGGCCTCGGATGAGCCTGCGAAACGCGATGTTATGGTCAAGCGCCCAACGGCCCCCAGTGAGGGCAGCGCCTCACCACGGAACCCGAAGGAATGGATGTTTAGCAGGTCTGACCCGTCAATTTTGGAAGTTGCGTGGCGGGACAAGGCCAACACCAACTCGTCTGCTGGAATGCCATGGCCATCATCCGTAACCCGTATCAGGGTTTTGCCACCATCGGCATGCGCAATGTCGATCCGTGTGGCGCCCGCATCCAGTGCGTTTTCGACCAACTCTTTAACCGCCGAAGCCGGACGCTCCACAACTTCTCCGGCCGCAATACGATTGGCGGCTGCATCGTCAAGTTGCCGGATTGGCCGCCTGTCGGCAGGTATATTGGGGTTGAGCGCGTTCATGCCACTAAGTATAGCATCACGATGCCGATTCTGCCACGCTGGAATCTAGCGTTTCCGTTTCGGGTCAGCGAAAATTATCAGGCAAAGTGCACCTGCGAATATTGCGATGTCGGCGATGTTGAAGGCGTATGGGTTGATGTATCCACAACACGACATGTTAAGGAAATCCGCCACTGCACCGTAAACTACGCGATCCAACACGTTGCCCATGGCCCCCCCGATTATCGCGCCTACACACAATGGCACTAGCCAGCCGTCCTTGTTGCGAACCCAGAACACCAACCCGATGACAATTGCGAACGCCAGCGTGATTAAGAAGTAACGGGTAAAGTCGCTACTGGAGCCGAACAAGCCGAAATTGATCCCCTCGTTCCATGCCATCATGAAGTTTATGTAGGGAGGGTAGACCTCGATATATATGCGCCTGGGAAGCTCCATGAATTCGATCACGATCCATTTCGAAACCCGATCCATGAAGAATACGATTGTTGCCATTACAAGTGTGCGGAAAAGGGGCATTAATACCTCGTTCAAAATATCCGGCGATACTAGCGGTGGTACGGGCGGGCAGCAAGCGGTTCGGGACGCGGCGACCGGTAAAATATTTGTGGCAAATGGCACTGGAAGTCTGCTAGCGTTTATTCACCGTTCGACATCAATCGTTCGGGTGCCAATAGGTGACACATGACATCGACAGATACGAAACCCCCTGCGTCCGCGCAGAACAATAGCTGGCCCGCGCATTTTCGCGCGACTTTGGCGCTTGGCTTGCCGTTGATCGGTACGCAGATGGCACAGATGGGGATCGGGTTTGTCGATACGGTCATGTTGGGATGGTTGGGAGCCGAGACGTTGGCGGCCTCGGTCCTAGCTACAACGATGTTCTTTCTGGTACTGGTTGTCGGCTTTGGTTTGGCGAATGCGGTCATGCCCTTGGCGGCACAAGCGGCTGGCGAGGATGACGCCCGCAGCCTTCGCCGATCCGTACGTATGGGGTTCTGGGTCGTTTGGATATATGGCGCACTGATGATGCCAGTACTGTGGAATGCCGAAGTGATGCTTCTAGCCATCGGGCAGAAACCGGAACTCGCGAGCATGGCGCAAGAATATATTCGCATCGTGCAATGGTCAATTTTCCCGGTGCTGACGGTTTCCGTTTTGCGATCCTACCTATCGGCGTTGGAGCGTATGCAGGTGGTGCTGTGGATTACACTCGTTGGAGTCGCGGTGAATGCGTTTCTTAACTATGCGTTTATCTTTGGCAACTTCGGCGCCCCAAGGATGGAGCTGGCAGGCGCAGCGGTGGCAAGTGTTGGGACCAACATCATAATGGCCAGCGCACTGGTAGCGTATTGCCTGAAGGTTCCCGCATTGCGCGAACACGATATATTCGGGCGATTATGGCGCCCAGACTGGGTCGCCTTTCGCGAAGTTTTCCGGCTGGGCTTGCCTATCAGCCTAACAATTTTGGCCGAAGTCGGGTTATTTGCAGCTGCGTCTGTGATGATGGGCTGGCTGGGAACGATCGAGCTGGCATCACACGGAATTGCACTGCAAATCGCCTCGATATCGTTCATGATCCCGTTGAGCTTCTCGCAGGTCGGAACAGTACGGTTCGCCCGCGCGGTTGGGCGCAAAGATATCGAAAGCATGGACAGGTCTGGTAAAACGGTATTGGTACTTGGTGTCGGGTTCGCGGTTATGGCTGCTATTATATTCGTGTTGTTCCCTGTGCCGTTGATTAGCATGTACCTTGATAAGGCAAACCCAGATGCGCAGTTGATTATCACTTACGGCACTCCGTTGCTTGCTGTCGCTGCTGCATTCCAGTTGGTGGATACCTTGCAGGCTATCGGCTCGGGGCTGTTACGCGGCATGAAGGACACACAAGTTCCCATGTATATCGCGATGTTCAGTTACTGGGCCGTCGGGGTTCCCGCCGCTTATTTTTTCGGGTTCGTCATGGATTTCGGCGGGCAAGGAATTTGGAGCGGTTTGGCTTTAGGTCTGGCGGTTGCATCAATCCTGATGAACTGGCGTTATTTCCATCGCGAAAAACTGGGGCTGATAAAGCTATAGCGCACCGTCGCATACTATAGTTTAATCCCCCTACAGCTTGATGGAGGGTGGACCTATGCCAAATCACATTCGCAATATTGTCGAACGTATCAACCAATTGCAGGACGAACTCGAAGTCGCGCTTGGCGAGAAGGCCGAACAATTTAGTTATTCCATCGAGAACCGGCGGATCAAGTTCAAATCGGACACAGTGAAGTGGCAAAAACAGTTTAAGTTGGGATTGCCGAAATATATATTCGGTGCGCCCATCCTGCATGTCATTTCAGCACCGGTGATATATTCGTTAGTGATACCGTTTGTGTTGATCGATATTTGGGTCAGTCTCTATCAGGCGATATGCTTCCCGATTTATGGCGTTAAGAAGGTCCGGCGCCGCGACTACATTGTGTTTGACCGGCACCACTTGGCGTATCTGAATATTATCGAAAAGATGAACTGCGCTTACTGTTCTTATGGTAACGGGTTGCTCGCGTATTGTCTGGAGGTCGGTTCTAAAACCGAAGCCTATTGGTGTCCGATCAAGCACGCTAACAAGACGCGCACACATAATAAGTGGTACGGAGAGTTCTCGGAATATGGGGACGCCGAAAATTATCAGGCGGATCGCAAACGGAATATCGAAGCCGTCAGTCAGGACAAAAATTCGCAAGACCCTGTCGGGTAGCGGATTGAACTTGATATGGAAAATGCCGTAAGCTGATAACAATAATACCAAAGGGGATATCAGGTGGCTAATAAAGACACGCGGATACAGCGCGAGAAGCGTGAAGTTATTCTGGATGCGGCGTTGGAGGTGTTCTCGGAAAACGGATTTCGCGGCGCGACGCTGGATCAGATTGCAGGTGTTGCAGGCCTGTCAAAGCCGAACATGCTGTATTACTTTTCCGGCAAGGAAGCCATCTATACAACATTGCTGAACCGTTTGTTGGAAACGTGGTTGCAGCCGCTTGAAGACATCGATCCTGCAGGCGATCCGCATAAAGAGATAATGCGATACATTTGTGCCAAGCTGGAATTCTCGCGCAAGTTTCCGAGACAAAGCCGCTTATTCGCTATCGAAATCCTTAACGGTGCGCCTAGGCTGTCTGCTGAGTTGGACGGTCCGCTAAAGAACCTTGTGGACCGCTCCGTAAGAATTTTCCGCAAATGGATGTCCGAGGGGAGGCTGGCAAACGTCGACCCTTACCATTTAATATTCTCGATTTGGGCAACGACGCAGCACTATGCGGATTTCGCGGTGCAGATGCGGGCAGTGCTGGGTGATCAGGACCCCGATCCAATCACCACCGGCAGTAAGTTCCTCGAAGACCTGTTCTTCAAAGGCCTTGACCCACGTTAACGCAAATCCCCTTGCAATCCTGCGAGTCGGGGCGTATATGCCAATCAACAGCGGCAAGATTGGCTTCCACCCCCAAGCTTCCACCGGAAATTGTAACGGGCCGCGCGCCCGTTTTTTTGTGCTTGGAGAGATATGTCCGACCTTATTGC
>JAGLUD010000119.1 GCA_023134935.1 Paracoccaceae bacterium
CCTTCCTGCGCCATGCGCTGCGGGACGGTTATTTTCACGCTGACATGCATCAAGGTAACCTGATGCGTGGGCCGAACGGTGACCTGATTGCGCTCGATTTCGGCATTATGGGGCGAATTGATACCTATACGCGCAAAGTTTACGCTGAGATTTTGATGGGCTTTCTGAAGCGCGATTATACCCGCGTGGCCGAGGCGCATTTCGAGGCAGGATATGTTCCCGCCGATCAGGATGTTGCCGCGTTCGCGCAGGCCTTGCGCGCTGTCGGTGAGCCGATCTTTGACTATGATGCCTCGCAAGTTTCCATGGCGCGATTGTTCGGCCACTTGTTCGATGTAACCGAGCGTTTCGGAATGCAGACTCGAACCGAACTGATCCTTTTGCAACGCACGATGTTTGTTGTCGAAGGGGTGACGCGAACGTTCGACCCTAATCTAAACATGTGGGATACATCCGGCCCTGTTATCGAGAAATATATCCTCGATAACCTCGGTCCCAAGGCCATCGCGCGCGATCTGGCGGCCACTGCGAAGGTCCTCGCACGCTTCGGCCCGCGCCTGCCTGCCTTGGCAGAGGCCGCGTTAATTAACCTTAACAAACCGCCAGAGCCGAGCCCGAATAATTTCGGAAATCTGATCTGGGCGTTGTGCGGCGTGGCCGTGGGTGTTGCGGCGACATTGCTGTTCATTGATTAAGTCCGGACGGCCGGGTTTAAACGTGAAGATATTAGGATTTTGTTAATACTTATTAACAAGATAGCAATGATTTCTGTTAAATGCTCGTTAATACTCATGCCCTAAGGTTTCTTCCTGATCAGGAGGAAAACATGACCGCATTTGATATGATTCGTGAAGGATTTGGCGTTTGGGCGGATGGCGCGCTGGGTACAAATATGTATACGACTCCGATCGTGTTCACCCTGCTGTTCCTATTTGGATTTCTGGCCACAGCCGTTCTTAAAACCTTCAGCGTTCAACGGACCGCCGTGACTAGCTCGCCCGACACCCTTTCTGCCGAGGGACGCGAGATCATAGACGACGCGAACACCGCCCGCTTGTTCGAACTTGAAGCAGAGGTAACCGTTTCAAAGGACGCCCTGAATCGGTTTACCGAAACCTTGTCGACGACGTTTGCGCACCTGTCCGGCGGGTTGGCGATTTTTGATGCAGACAAGTCGTTGTACTTGTTCAACCCTGCCCTTTCGGACCTTCTAGATCTGGACCCAGTTTGGCTTGCCAAGCGTCCAAGTATCGCTGATTTCATTAGTATGCTTCGCGAAAAGCGTCACCTTCCCGAGAAGAAAAACTTTCTGGAATGGCGGAGGTTGTTAACGGATTTGAAGGATACGGGGCAGCAGAAAAGTTATGATGATGAATGGGTTCTTCCCGATGGCAGGATCTTTCACGTCACCGGACAGCCGCATCCGAGGGGCGCTGTCGCATTTTTGTTCGAGGATATCTCGGCGCAAGTTGCAATTGAACGGCAGCACCGCCTTGAATTGTCATTAAATAAAAACGTTCTAAATGGACTGTCTGACGGGGTTGTGGTGGTAAACCCCTCGGGGGTCGTTAAGTTTGCCAATGCGGCATTGGGCGATATATTCGGCGTGAAGTTTCGTGAATCTCTGGTTAGTCATGGAATTTCGGACCTGCTGGAAAGCACGTGCATACTTTCTGATACTGCTGACTTTTGGCCGAAACTTAAAGCCTATGTCGCAGCCCCCAATCGCCTAGCGAGTTGGGAACAGCGGTTGACGGTAGAAGGTACTGCCAAAATTCTTGCAGATGTTTCGACTTTGCC
Source organism: Paracoccaceae bacterium (assembly GCA_023134935.1). Classification (GTDB taxonomy): domain Bacteria; phylum Pseudomonadota; class Alphaproteobacteria; order Rhodobacterales; family Rhodobacteraceae; genus NORP23. The sequence goes on from JAGLUD010000119.1 coordinate 1,801, forward strand.
GGATGGCTTCACGTTGGTGGTGTTCAAGGCTGAACCGAAGGTCGCTGGCGAAGGTTTACCCGTAATGGCTGGAGTGTCCGACCCAATACTTTTTGCCAACCTTATAAGCATGCTTAGCCAGCGCGAGATTTTGCTCGACCATTCCCGTTTTGATATCGATTGCCTGGATCACGAGGACACGGTCAAAACGCGGCGTATCTTGTGGTATTTGGTGATTTCAGCGGCCAATTGTTGCCGCAAGGATGGAAAGGTTGTGCTGTCGTCGTGTGTTGAGGGGCAATGCACCAGTCTGTCGTGTCATGTATCCGATGCGGATTATGCAAAAGGCGCGCAGGAAAATGTTGCTGGAAATCTGCTTAAGTCGTTGGCGGCTCAATCAGACGAAAGAAATTCTTGGGAATATGACGCCGAAGTCGATCCATACACGGTGTCTTTCAGGGCGCAAAAGCGGATGAAGTTATCAGTTTGTTAAGCATCGACTGACAGCGTCTTTCCAACCGACATACTTTGTTTCTCGTGTTTCAGCGTCCATAGACGGCGTGAAACGACGCTCCAGACTCCAGGTGTCGGCAAAACCCGCCTGGTCAGGATACATTCCGGATTGCATTCCCGCCAACCATGCAGCGCCCATTGCTGTCGTTTCAAGGATGTTGGGCCGGTCAACCGGAGTACCCAAAATGTCTGACAAGAATTGCATGGCCCAGTCGTTCGCACTCATGCCACCATCCACCCGAAGAATACCTTTCGTGCTGCCCGACCAGTCATCCTGCATCGCCTCAAGAAGATCGCGCGTTTGATAGCCGACGCTTTCCAGTGCCGCGCGGGCGAAATCGTTTTGGTCTGAGCTTCGCGTAAGCCCGAAGATAGCCCCCCGGCATTCGGCATCCCAATAAGGTGCCCCAAGGCCGGTAAACGCGGGAACCATGTAAACGTTTTGGTCATCCGCCGCGGCCTCGGCCATTTTTTGGGTCTCACTCGCGTGCTCGACGATTCCCAACCCATCGCGCAGCCATTGCACGACCGCACCGGCGACGAAAATTGACCCTTCCAACGCGTAAGTCGTTTTTCCGTCCAGCTGGTATGCAATCGTCCCCAGCAGGCGATTACGTGAAGTCACAAGCTGGTCACCGGTATTCAGCAGGGCAAAACACCCGGTGCCGTAGGTCGATTTCATCATCCCGGGTGTAAAACACGCTTGCCCGATGGTGGCGGCTTGCTGATCTCCGGCGATACCGTGAATTGGGATGGGTCTGCCAAGTAGGTTGGATGCCGTGATGCCAAAACATGAGGCGCAATCACGAACTTCCGGTAGCATGTTCATCGGAACGTCCAGAAGGCCGCAGATTTCGTCGTCCCAAGCACCACTTCGAATGTCGTACAGCATCGTGCGCGCAGCATTGGTCGCGTCGGTGGCATGGACTTTCCCGTCCGTTAGCTTCCACAACAAGAAGCAATCGACGGTGCCAAATAGAAGGTCGCCGTTGGTGGCCTTGGCGCGCGCTCCCTCCACATTATCTAAAATCCAATTGATTTTGGTGGCCGAGAAGTACGGATCCAAAAGCAAGCCGGTTTTGCGGGTTATCATCGGCTCCACGCCGTCAGCCTTCAGGGATTTACACATATCCGAGGTGCGCCGATCCTGCCAGACAATCGCGTTATATACTGGCTGTCCAGTTTTCTTATCCCAAACGATGGTCGTTTCGCGTTGGTTGGTGATACCGATGGATGCAATGTCTTGCGCTTGGACACCGGCTTTCTTCATCACCGCGCGGCACATCTCGATGGTTGTTGACCAGATCTGATCCGGATCATGCTCCACCCAACCAGATGCCGGAAAGTGTTGCGTGAATTCTTTTTGCGCGGTGGCCGCGATTTGCATCCCCTCGTCAAAGAGAATTGCGCGGCTGGATGTGGTTCCCTGATCGATGGCGAGAATGTATTTCATCGTAACCCCTTGGATGATCGGTTTATCGCCACGGTATCAGATGATGTAGGTGAGGGTAGTAAAAACTTGGCCTTAAGTTTGATGCATTCGTACCGCGGCGGCATTTTCCGCCAGAAGGGCTGCTCCGTCTTTAAAAATCAGCACGATGTCGCCGTGATCCAGCCGCACTTCGGTTACCAGATCGAAAACTGATCCGGGATTGGTTTCAATCAAATTGCCATCCGAATAACTCTCCACCTCGAACTTGTATCGCCCATTTGGTGCTGTCCCCGCACCTTGCGTGCTGCCATCCCAAGTTACCGTGCCGGAACCTGGATCGAACGGCTGCGTGAAGAAAATCTCGCCGCTATTATCGCGAACTACAAGGCGGGCGGAGCTGGCCGACGGGTGTATCGTTGCACCGACTTCGATCGGCTGGCCGTCAAAATTCGCGGCCCCCTCACGGCGCACTTCTTTGCCGAGCCATTCCGTTAAGTTTGTTGTCGAGTTGTCAGAAGACATTCCAAGTAGTTCGTTTAACTTGGAGTTGGTTTCAATCTGTTGTTCCACGGATGAAAAGCTGGCCAGTTGGGCGACGAATTCCGTTGAATCCATCGGCTTCAGCGGGTCTTGGTTGCGCATTTGTGCCGTTAACAAGGTTAAGAACGTCTTAAAGTCACTGCTGCCGGAGGCACCGGCCTCTTGTGATGGCGGCGCTGCAACCTCTGTTCGTGATGCTGTGGAAATGTCAGATGTTTGCATTGGGTTTTCCCGTTGTTAAAGGCGAATATCAAGGCTGCCGGAGTGGGATCGCAAGACCGCTTCTATGGCTGAGGTTACCTCTGCTTGTTCAGGTGCGAGCGACGAGAACTTGGTCTTATCCCTTTTCAGAATGGGTTGATCGTGCTGCCCATCCCGGTGTGAAAACTCTAATGATGTTTCGCTAAAGCCGGATTTTGAAAGTTCGCGGGACAATAGCTCGGCATGTCGTCGCAACAGATCTGCAACCTCGGCTTTCTCGCTGGTTACCGTCGCCGATAAACCGGAATCGGTTTGTGTTATGGAAATAATTACCCGCCCAAGTTCAGGTGGGTCTAGTCGTATTTCGACCGTGTCTTTCGACGTATTCGATATTGCCATCGAGATTTGCGAAATGATTTTGCCTTCTGCTGCCTGTGGTCGAGTGGTGCCGTGCGGAGCGGCGGGTACTGCCGACTGTGAGGGCCGCTGCCCCGGCGGTTTATCGGAAATGCCAGCCCCAAAATCATTAAAGTCATTTTGCACAGCAACGATGGTCCGGAGTTTTGATTCCGGCGATGTGTCACTAACAAAATCAGGCGAATCCGGCATTATGTTTTGCACGGCATTGTTGTTGGGATGCGTAAGCATGTGCTTCGGGTCGATACTTCTCGCAGGTATAGGGTCACCCGAGCTTTCCACCAGTTGAGGCGCGCTCTGAATCTTCGATACAAGCGGCATCGGTTGAGTCGAAGGATTTTCGGTAACATTGGCTATCGGAGATGGACTCGGCATCTGGGTGCTAATGACTAATCCCAAAGGAATGTTGTCTATCTCTTTGGGTTCACGGGCGGACTTTACTGTGGATATGGTATCCATAGGCATTTTAGTTTCGGCGATGCTTATCTGCTGAATTTGGTCGTGCGTAGCTTCGACAATTGCAGGTTTTTCAGCCGCCAGTTCGACATCTATACTAGGGGGCTGTGCGGTATCCTCATGCATCTGAACCTCCAGCGGCACCATTTTTCGTATGATCCGTCCGATCAGCGTAAATTCACGTGATTCGGGGGTCACCTCGACGGGAACGCCCTCGGCCAACTCCAGCTCAGCGTCGAAATCTATTTTGGCAACAACATCGCCGATTTCAGCACTGATTTTTGCAGCCCCGCTTGGTAATTGAGGGGTGATTTCCGTCATTCTGACCGGCATAAATCCGTTCCTTTCGATCCATTGCCTAATCTTTCTCCCAGATTAGTTACTATTTCTTTACCGCCTCCGAAGAATACTGATTCCAATGCAATTATTCGAGGGCATCTTAGATGGAAATCACACCCGTAAACCCAATTGTGAATCAGGCCGACCCAGACGCTGGGCGCGCCAAATTCAAAGAAGTTGCCATCGCGTTGGAGGCAAGTTTTCTGGCTGAAATGTTAAAATATGCAGGCCACGGTGAATCACGAAGTTCGTTCGGCGGAGGAGCGGGCGAAGACGCCTTTACTAGCTTGCTGGTTCGCGAACGAGCCTCCTTAATGGCTGAAAATGGTGGCATCGGATTGGCCGAACAAATAATCGATTCGATGATGCGGAGAGCGGAAAATGTTTGATTCATTTACTACACGCGGACGAATTCGAAACATTTTGAAACTGCTGCGTGAGGAACGCGAAATTCTTCGGAATGGTCCTCTGTCCGACCTCGCTCGCGTCGCGATGCGCCGTGATAAGCTGGTTGAGGGTCTGACGAACGGGACAGTGGAACTGGCTGCGTCCGACTTGACGACACTTCACCAAGAGGCTGATCGCAACCAAAACCTGCTGAAAGCCAGTCTTTCCGGCATGAAGGCTGCCCAAACGTTGCTGGCCGAGCAGCACCGAGCAGCAACGACGATGGGCACATATACTGACTCTGGCGAGCGGTTGGAGGTCCCTCAGAACCGTGAGCTTAAGGACCGAATAGTATAGGTCCGGACAATTTTATGTATTTGGCTGGTGGGCGTTAAGACTCTGTTATCGAATATACGTGCAGAATGATTTTGCAACCAAACACGGTTGGCGCGGTGGTCAAGCATATCCCCGCATACGTCAGAACGGCGATTTCTTGTCACGAAATGTGACGCAACTTTAATTGCGGTGTCGAATGCGCCGCACGCCGAAGGAAATTAATATGTCTAGTATTCTAACAAACAACAGCGCGATGGTGGCCCTTCAAACTTTGAAGAGCATCAACTCAAACCTGTCGCAAACACAAAGTGAAATCTCGACGGGTAAGTCGGTTTCTTCTGCCAAGGACAACTCGGCGGTTTGGGCGATTTCCAAAGTGATGGAATCCGATGTGAGCGGGTTTAGCGCGATCAGCGATTCCCTATCATTGGGGCAGGCTACTGTTGCTGTTGCGTCGGCCGGTGCCGAGCAAATCACCGACCTTTTGACGCAGATGAAAGAAAAAGTCGTTGCTGCAACTGGTGAGAACGTCGATCACGCCAAAATTACTGCTGATGTTACGGAGCTGAAAAACCAGATCACATCAGTAATTGGTGCGTCCCAGTTTAACGGCGCCAACCTGCTTAATACGGCGGGTGGAGATGTCACAATTCTCTCGTCTCTTGATCGGGATGCTGCTGGTGCCGTCACGGCGAGCAACATCACGGTTGCTTCTGTGGATTTTGAAGCGGGTCTTGATCTTTCAACAATTGACGTGTCCAGCGCCGCCAGCGCGGACACCTCGTTGGCGGCGATTGAAGCGCTTATTCAAACTTCTGTTGACGGTACCGCTGCATTGGGTGCTTCGCAAAAACGCGTTGAAGATCAGGGTACCTTTGTCTCCAGACTAACGGACGCAATGAAATCCGGTATCGGCGCACTCGTTGACGCCGATATGGAAGAAGCTTCGGCGCGCCTTCAAGCCCTTCAAGTACAGCAGCAGTTGGGTGTTCAGTCGTTGTCGATCGCCAACCAGGGTGCTCAGTCCATCCTGTCGTTGTTCAGGTAATGCAATAAATTCGGGCGGGTTTGTCTCGCCCGAATTAACGCACGCATCACCCGCCTGGTTGAAAATCGGGTCGTAACAGGAGAATTCTGAATGAACATCGCGGCTCTTGCGCGTTCCAC
>JAGLUD010000012.1 GCA_023134935.1 Paracoccaceae bacterium
ACAAGGTTCTGACCTCGCTGATCGGGCAAGGGTATTACGGCACGATGACGCCGCCGGTTATCCAGCGTAATATTCTGGAAAATCCTGCTTGGTATACGGCTTATACGCCTTATCAACCGGAAATCGCGCAGGGCCGGCTTGAGGCGTTGTTGAACTTCCAGACTATGATTACGGACTTGACCGGGCTTGAGATTGCGAATGCTTCGTTGCTTGATGAGGCAACGGCCGCGGCTGAAGCGATGACGATGGCGAAGCGGGCTTCCAAGTCCAAGGCTAATGCGTTTTTCGTAGATGAAAACTGTCACCCGCAAACAATTGATGTGATCAAGACCCGTGCGGAACCGCTGGGTATCGAGATCATCGTGGCCAACCCTGAGACGGAAATGGACCCCGCTTTGGTTTTTGGCGCGATCTTCCAGTATCCCGGCACTTACGGTCGGGTCCGTGATTTTACGCCGTGCATCGCCTCGTTGCATGCTGAAAAAGCAATTGCCATTATGGCTGCCGATATTCTGGCGCTGTGCCTGCTGAAAAGCCCTGGCGAGATGGGGGCGGATATTGCTATCGGCTCCACCCAGCGTTTCGGTGTTCCGATGGGATATGGCGGGCCGCACGCGGCATATATGGCGACGCGCGACAAGCTGAAACGCTCAATGCCCGGACGGATTATCGGAGTTTCGATCGATACGCGCGGCAACAAGGCCTACCGCTTGGCGCTGCAAACACGCGAGCAACATATCCGGCGTGAGAAAGCGAATTCCAACGTCTGTACGGCGCAGGCTTTGCTGGCAGTTATGGCGTCAATGTATGCGGTTTTCTATGGTCCGGCTGGACTGAAAGCGATTGCGCAGTCGGTGCACCGGAAAACTTCGCGCATGGCGAAGGGGCTTGAGAGCCTTGGGTTCAAAGTCGAACCTGAAATGTTCTTTGATACGGTTACGATTGACGTGGGTGCGCTTCAGGGTGTGATCCTTAAGGCAGCAGTTGATAACGGAATTAACCTGCGGAAAATTGGCGAGGACCGGATCGGGATTTCGCTGGACGAACAAACCCGCCCCGAAACGATCGAAGCAGTGTGGCGCGCGTTTGGTGGTAACATGAAGGACGACTCGGCTAAAAACCGTGAGTACCGCCTGCCCGAGGCCCTGCTACGGACAGATGAATATCTAACGCACCCAATCTTCGATATGAACCGCTCTGAAGCCGAGATGACGCGCTATATGCGCCGCCTTGCTGACCGCGATCTGGCGTTGGACCGCGCGATGATACCGCTGGGATCGTGCACGATGAAGCTGAACGGAACGGCGGAAATGATCCCGTTGACGTGGTTTGGGATTGCCAATTTGCACCCGTTCGTGCCGTTGGATCAGGCGGCTGGGTATACTGAATTAACCACGCAGCTGATGGATCAACTTTGCGAAATCACCGGCTATGACGCCATGTCCTTGCAGCCGAATTCTGGCGCGCAGGGCGAATACGCGGGGCTGTTGACCATTCGCAATTACCACGCGGCGCGCGGTGAAGCGGAGCGCAACATCTGCCTTATCCCAACGTCAGCCCACGGTACCAATCCTGCGTCCGCGCAGATGGCTGGCTGGAAAGTCGTCGTGGTAAAGTCGGCGGACAATGGCGACATTGATCTGGAAGATTTCCGCGAAAAGGCATCCGCGGCGGGCGATATGCTGGCGGCGTGTATGATCACCTATCCTTCGACCCATGGTGTTTTCGAGGAAACCGTGCGCGAAGTGTGTGACATCACCCATGAACACGGCGGTCAGGTTTACATCGACGGCGCGAACATGAACGCCATGGTCGGACTGGCACAGCCGGGCAAGATCGGCGGCGATGTTAGCCATTTGAATTTGCATAAAACATTCGCCATCCCTCACGGTGGTGGCGGGCCAGGCATGGGACCGATTGGCGTTGGTGCGCATCTAGAACCGTTCCTTCCCGGACACACGGAAACCAACGATGAAATTGGTGCAGTCTCGGCGGCACCGATGGGCAGCGGCTCGATCCTTGTGATCTCGTGGGCGTATATATTGCTGATGG
>JAGLUD010000120.1 GCA_023134935.1 Paracoccaceae bacterium
AACACCTCGTCCGACATACCCGGCACGCGCGGCAACAAGGCCGCATCGGGGGCCGCAATGCATTCCACCGCCAATGTGTTGAACGCCGGAACCTCATGGTCCCATTCCGCAGCCGCTCCGTCAAAGCGTTGCTCGTTCTCGCCACCCATCGCGGCCAAGACCGTCATGCGACTTTGGCCAAAACCTCGAGTCGTCAGAAATTCGGCAATCTGGGCAGGAGTCTCCTCGCCCGTAGTCAGTATCAACAACCGCACATCCGGCTGAATAAACGCAATCATCTGCTCCACAGGCCGGCCATGGACCGTAAGGGTCTCCAAATCCGCCATGCTCCAACCCATACGGGCCGAGGCCAGCTGGAACGCGGAAACCTGAGGATGGTATGTAATTTCGTCCGCTGAAATACTGCGCCCAATCCGCGCCCCGACCGAGAACCACAACGGGTCCCCCGTCGCCAGCACCACAACCCGTTTGCCACGACGTGACTCAAGCTCGCCAATCAGCGCATCGAAGGGCGAGGGCCAAGCCAGCATCTCCGCCGAGCCGTTCGCCGACAAAACATGGTGGCGCGCACCACCTACAATAACTTCGGCGGCCTCGACGACCGCGCGCGTAGCGGGGGTCAGACCGTCCAGCCCATCCTCTCCGATGCCAACGATATGTAACCAAGGGTTCATATTATTCCGCCCTTCTCTTTTTCTAAAATACTCAACGCTGCTCCTCCGGTAACCCAGCCGCCATTGCATTCACCGCTGCCGACGCCATCGCCGAACCACCTCGGCGCCCTTGAAGCGACAAAAACGGAACACCACGAGCGTTGGACGCCAGCTCCGCCTTGCTTTCAGCCGCGCCGACAAACCCAACCGGAAAGCCGAGGATCACGGCAGGTTTCGGCCAGCCTTCATCTAGTTTCTCCAGCAGATGGAAAAGCGTCGTCGGTGCATTGCCAATCGCGACAACTGCGCCTTCGATATGGTCGCGCCAAAGTTCCACGGCAGCTGCTGATCGCGTAGTTCCCAACTTCTCCGCCAAACCAGCCGTGCGCGGATCGTTCAAGGTAACGATAACTTCGTTATCCGGTACATATCGCCGGATGACACCAGCGCCAACCATTTCAACATCGCAAAGGATCGGCGCGCCAGTGGCAATCGCCGACCATGCCGCAACATGAACATCCGGCGAGAACGCCAGATCGTCAACGATATCCACCATCCCGCAAGCGTGGATCAAGCGGATAGCGGCGGGGTGTAAACCTTTCGGCAAACGAGAGAAATCCGCCTCTGCACGCACTGTCGCGAAGGATTGGGTGTAGATCGCCGAGGGAGATTTCTCGTAGTCCATCATTAGTCTTTCAGCCGTTTACGCACAGATTCCGGCCCGTGCGGATGGTCCGCTTGCGGGTATTCCGGATGCGCATGGTCGTGATCGTGGTCATGATGGTGATCGTGACTGTGCGAATGTGTGTGTCCGTGATCATGGTCATGGCCCATATCCAGACGACAAGCACCTGTGCAGAAGTCATCGCAAAGTCCACAGGTGTCGACCGTAGCACCCGGCGCGTTTGCGCCTTGACCTTCAACATGATGGTGATGGCTTTCCTGCACCGCACCAAGTTCAGCTTCAAAGCCCAGCACCCGCACCCGATACTTGCACAAAACACACGTTGGTGGTGGCACGTCGGCAAGTGCAGGATGATCGTCGCGTTGTTCCGGCTTGATATGGTGATGCCCTTCGCCTTCAATAATCAGCACCTGCTCGCGGTACGCACAAATGCCGCAGTTTGGCACGGGTGTATTGCCGGTCTGTTCCAATACCCGCTCAGCAAAGGTTTCGATTACTTTCGGGTGGTCGTTCAGATATCCGGCTTTGATAAAATCAATGTCAGCATATTTGGCCGAGGCCTCATCCGTGAAACCATAAATGCGGTCAATCAAAACGCCAGCGAAAAGGAAATACGGGAAAACAATCACACGTTTGTAACCAAGTTTGGCCACGTGATCGAGGCAAGGCTCTACCAGTGGGAAAGTCACACCGGAATAGCCGACTTCAGCCCAGCCAAAGCCCATCCCCTCCTGCAATAGGCGGGCGACCTTGGACACATTGGCATTAGCATCGGGGTCCGAAGCACCACGGCCGATAACAACTAAACAGGTTTCGTGTAGCGGCAACGCGCCATGGTCGGCATTGGCTTTGGCGACGGCCTCTTCAATCCGATCGGCCGCGGCGGCGATCATCTTGGGATCAAGTCCTAGTTCACGGCCGTATTTGACCTCGACTCCGTGTTTCGCGGCATACGAGTTCAACACGGTCGGGATATCGTTCTTAGCGTGCATCGCTGCAAAAAGCATTCCCGGGACGGCTAGAATTTGATCGCAACCTGCATTTCGCAGGTTGTCCAGCCCATCGCGAATGACGGGATTGGCAAATTCCAGATAACCGTAGTCTACAGGCCAGTCCGGGAAGTGCTTTTTCAGCCCCTCGGCCACCTGCGCAAATTCATCCACAGCCTTCTGACTACGGGAACCATGCCCGCAGACCATTACACCAATTTTAGTCATAATTTCAGCGCTTTACAGCGTTGTAAGCGGCCAGTGCAAGCACGCCTGCGCCAACGATTACCAGCCACGAAACATGGGGTACGTGTAGCGCGCCGGATGTGTGCGCCAAGGCTGGAGTTGCTGTTAGGGCTGTGAGGGCGATAAAAATTCGCATTGTATTTTCCTTCCGGTTTCATCGGTCCACCATGGAAGAAAACGCATCAGTCTGGGACAGTTCCGGCTTTGGCCCCCTATTTGGGTCGACCTTCACCAGACGCGCTTTCAGCCCCGAAGGGCACCGTCTATGGACTGATTCATAGGGGGCGGAGCGAGTCGACGCAAGTCCGTTTGCGACGTGTTTTGGCCAGATTTCGCGGTACACAATGCGTGCACAACCCGTACACAACACGTATGCACAATTTTGGGTGTCGTTTTTGGAACAATCTGGCGAAGCGGCTGTCAACGACCGCCAATGTGACGCGTTAAAACGGCATCTCCGCGCCGTCATAGCCCTCAAAAACACCTGTGGTTTTTATGGACAGAATATCGATCCGCTCTAACAAACCCGTGGCCGAGGTTTCAGCGTTTATGTCCGCCGCACTGCCGCCCATGTCGGTTGCCACCCAACCCGGATGATAACTGCCGAGCGCGATGCCCTCGTCGCGCAAATCAACCGCGAGGTTGCTGACCAGATTGGTGACCGCCGCCTTGGAAGCGCGGTAAATATAGGAGCTGCCCGCCGCGCGCACATTTGAGCCCATTTGTGAGGATATCACCGCGATTTTTCCACGACTTTTGCGAATATTCGGCAGGGCGGCCTGAATGGTTGCGAAGACACCAGCGACATTAACGGCCATGCCTTGCGCCCAGAGATCGGGTCCAAATCCGGTGTCCAGATTTTGACCTTTATCCAGATAAACGCCAGCGTTGCCGATCAGGATATCAATGTTGCGCCCTGCGATATCGCGGGCAAATCGCGCTACGCTTTTGGGGTCGCTTACATCGAGTTGTAGCCAGCTCTTGCCGTCGGGGACGATACGGCTAGTGCCGATGACTTCATGGCCAGCGGCGGTTGCTTGTTTTGCGAGCTCCGCACCGATGCCGCGATTAACGCCGGTTATAAGATATGTAGCCATGGTGTATTCCTCGTTGGGTGTTTCGGCCCAAGGCTAGGGGAATATTCGGGACGCTTCAAATTATTATTGCGGGCACCTACATTACCGGCTTCAAAACGGGATGTAGGGTGTGCGGTCCCCGCGCACCATTGCGAGGGCCGAGATGTTGAACGGTGCGCGGAGACCGCACACCCTACGGTTTCGCTATTTATATTCAAAACCTCTTTCGGAGCCGCCGCTTAGCCCTACGCAAAAACATCTTCTTTGCCAGCCAAGAGTGGAGTTTACGCCACCCCTTAAGCCTTTTTCGCGCACGATCTATTCTTGCGTGGAACATTACGTCATCTGCATCCATCACATGAAGGCGTTCAAAGCTGTCGACAAACGCAAAATATCTATATGGATCAAAATGAGTTTTATCATCCTTCGGATCCGTTGCATTTCGTGTCAATGCATCAATCCCGATTGGATGAACCTTCAATGAATCTCCTGGATTCAATAAAGAAGGGAAGCATTGATCTTCGATTCCGAATGCTGCCGCCGGCTCATCATTTATGCCCATTGTCATCATGGAAGTATCGCCTAGAGCAACAAACTTGGTCAACACGATAGGTCGGTAACCGACATTGCAAGCCATAACGCGAAGCATTTTCATAGGTCCGCCCTTTGGCAAATTAGTAAAGGTGATAGGCGCGACATAAAATATTAAACGAGGGCGATCTCTCCAAATGCGCCAAACAGCGCCGCAAAAAGACAGCACCGCTAAAGCTGCCGCAATAACCGATAGCACCGTAGTTATTTCACCACTACTCATAAACTATTTCCAAAAATTGAGAGCATATCTTGTCAATACTCCACGCCCCGTTGCGCCTTAACGCCAGACCTAAACGGATGCGCCAGCAGTTCCATCTCGGTTGCCAAATCCGCGATCTCCAGCAGCTCCGGCTTGGCGTTCCGTCCCGTCAGAACCACATGCGTCATCGGGGGTTTTTCCTCTTTCAGGAACCGCACCACCTCGTTCACATCCACATAGTCATACCGTATCGCGATGTTGATTTCGTCTAGCAGGACCATCTTGTTGCGCTCGTC
>JAGLUD010000121.1 GCA_023134935.1 Paracoccaceae bacterium
CATCCTGCGATTTACCCATCTTTTTACCGTCTGCCGTGGTTAGCAGTGGCGAGGTCAGCCCAAACACAGTTGCCCCCGACATCCGACGGCTAAGGTCGATCCCGTTAACGATATTCCCCCATTGATCCGAGCCACCCATCTGCAGAAGACACCCGAACTGTCGGTTAATCTCCATAAAATCATAAGCTTGCAGGATCATGTAGTTGAATTCAAGGAAGCTCAGCGACTGCTCGCGATCCATGCGGGATTTAACACTTTCGAAACTAAGCATCCGGTTAACCGAGAAATGCCGCCCTACATCGCGCAGGAATGTCAGGTAGTTCAGGTTGTCCAGCCAATCCGCGTTGTTCAACATTTTGGCGTCTTGCGGACCATCGCCAAACGTCACGTATCTGGTGAAAACCTGCTTGATACCTTCGATATTAGCGGCAATCTGCGCATCATCCAACAACGAACGCTCATCCGAGCGAAACGAGGGATCACCCACTTTCGATGTGCCGCCGCCCATAAGAACCAATGGCTGATGGCCGGTTTTTTGCAACCAACGCAGCATCATGATCTGGATTAGCGACCCGACGTGCAGCGAGCTCGCTGTCGCGTCGAAGCCGATATAAGCCGGAACAATGCCATTCATTAGCGCTTCATCAAGGCCTTCCATATCGGTGCAGTCCGACAGAAAGCCACGGGTCTCCATCACACGGAGAAATTCGCTTTTTGGCTTGTAGGTCATTGTTCCAGTTTCCTAAGTTTAATTGGTGCGGGGATGTATAACGAATACGCGACGAAAGGGAAGGGTTTGTACTTCAAATCCGCCGCGCTTAACGATAGCATCTAGGTAGGAGGTCTCAATTGCGCCCATTTAACCAAAGTTTAATTGTTTATATTATCTGGGTGCTGTTGATCGGCGCAGCCGGATTTGCTGGCTATGAGCAACAGTGGGATGCACTTTTTGTGACAATTCTAACCTTTGCACTAACCTTTGCCCCAATCATCTTCCAGAGGTTTTACCACGTTCAAATCCCCGTATTTTTTACCTCTGCCATTATCGTTTTCACCTATTCAACCTTGTTCCTAGGCGAGATCGCCGATTTTTACGAGCGTCTTTGGTGGTGGGATATATTCATGCACGGCGGTGCCGCGATCGGGTTTGGCCTAATCGGGTTCATCGTCATCTTGATGCTATTTCGCGACAACAAATACGCAGCGCCACCGATAGCGTTATCGTGGTTCGCTTTTTGCTTTGCTATGACGCTAGGCGTTATCTGGGAAATATTCGAATTTGGAATGGACGAGTTGTTCGGACTGAATATGCAGAAATCGGGTCTGGCTGACACGATGTATGATTTGATCGTCGACACATTCGGCGCCTTTGTCGGCGCCGCAGCCGGCTTCTTTTACCTTAAAGGAAAGTGGTTCGGTGGTCTGGCAGGTATGATAAGCGAGTTTGTCGAAACAAACCAAAATTTGTTCGACAAACATAAATGAATATCACGCTATAACCGGTTGAGAAACCTTGATATCTGCGTAAATCGGCAGGTGATCCGAGGCCACGCGGGACAGATCAGAATGATGCACAGCACCCTTCAGTAAATCCAGATCATTACGCAGGATTATCCGGTCAAGCGAGGCCACAGGTCGCGAGGAATGAAAGCTCGGACCAGGGGTCGCGATGGCGTAGTCGTCGCCAAATTCATCAAGGCTTCCACCGGGGCGCCACTCGTTGAGGTCGCCCATAATAAGCGTCGGAATTTGTGCGTTAAGTCGTTGAATTTGGCCAGTTACAGCGCGAATTTGCTGGCGTCGAAATGTACGCATCAAGGCCAAGTGCATGCCGACGATACGAAGATGTTCGCCGTGAACGAATATGTCAGTAGAAATCGCACCGCGAGGTTCCAGTACCGGAATATCGTGGCGACGCTCCACCATCACTTCGGCGTCTTTTCGCACAAGCATAGCATTGCCGTGCCAGCCGATACTGTCGGGACGGGTCGCGATTTCAAC
>JAGLUD010000122.1 GCA_023134935.1 Paracoccaceae bacterium
TCCGGTATCATCCCCAAAACCATCGCGTGTTTGGCTGAAATATGCGCCCCAAACGCACCCGCCAGCGTTACATGGTTAACGGTATCAACGCCCATTTTATCCATCAACAACCGTGCACCCGCATAAAGCGCGGCCTTAGCCAGCTGGATCGCCCGAATATCGCCGTTAGTTACAGTAATAAGCGGACCACCATCAGCGGTGGCGTCGTGCAGAACATATGAATTCGTACGACCATCAACGATGCAGCGCGCAGTTCCCGTTTGTTCAGCCGACCCAATCAGCCCACCAGCATCCAGCAGACCTGCCAAACGCATTTCGGCGATCACTTCGATAATACCGGATCCGCAAATACCCGTAATGCCGCTGGAAAGCGTTGCCGCTTCAAATCCAGCCTCATTGGACCAAAGATCACAGCCGATAACCTTGAAGCGAGGCTCCTTGGTCACCGCATCAATCCGCACATTCTCAATCGCCCCGGGGGCTGCCCGTTGGCCAGACGAAATCTGTGCACCTTCAAATGCAGGGCCAGTAGGGGAGGAACAAGCCAAGACACGCTCCTTATTCCCCAGTAAAATCTCGGCATTCGTACCAACGTCCACAATCAACACCAGATCATCAGAACGATAGGGTGCCTCGGATAAAGCAACAGCAGCCGCATCCGCGCCCACATGGCCCGCAATGCATGGCAGAATATAAAGTCGCGCTTCTGGGTGCATAACCATTTCCACCTCGCTCGCCCAAAGCGATACCGCGCCCGAGCTTGCCAAAGCGAAGGGCGCTTGGCCAAGCTCCACAGGGTCAATGCCAAGGAACAGGTGGTGCATGACGGGGTTGCCAACCAATACGGCCTCAACGATCAGCTCGCGATCGATCTCGGCCTCGGTGGAAACTTGTACGATCAGCGCGTTCATCGATTCCCGTACCGCGCGGGTCAACTCAACTTCGCCGCCGGGGTTCATCATCACGTAGGAAACGCGGCTCATCAGGTCTTCGCCGAAACGTATCTGCGGGTTCATGATGCCGGAAGAGGCCACGACTTCGCCGCTTTGCAGATCACATAAGTGCGCCGCAATCGTCGTAGAACCCAGATCAATCGCCAACCCGTAGATCGAACCCTCATAGTACCCCGGCCAAACCTGCATGATATGCGCAGGGCCGCTAACACCTTGATGCACGGCACAGGTAACTTTCCAACCGCCCTTGCGAAGCGCAGGTTGCAACAACTGTAATGTACGCAGATCGCTACCCGCAACATCCAAGTCCCATTGATCCTTCAGCGCCTTTTGCAAACGCTCCAAATCGCCCGAGGGTTCATGCATATCGGGTTCTTGCACCTCGACATAATAAAGCTTTGTGGCTGGTTCCATCGTGATCTCACGCGCCTCGGCACGTTTACGAACCACTTGTTTATGCACTTGGGATTCAGGGGGCACGTCAATCACAATGTCCGATTGCACCGTCGCCTGACAGCCTAAACGCCGCCCTTCGGGCAGGCCGCGTAGGCGGTCGTATTTATCCTCAACCGAGTTCCAATCAGACAACGCATCGCTGGCAACCGTCACGCCATGTTTGGCAAATTCCCCATAAGACGGCGTGATTTGGCACTTGGAACAAATCCCGCGACCACCACACACACTGTCCAGATCGACGCCCAATTGCCGCGCAGCCGTTAGCACTGGCGTGCCCACAGGGAAGCGCCCGCGTTTACCCGAAGGGGTGAATATGACCAGTGGATTGTCGCTCATTATCGTATCTCGCAATTCGTTTCAGCGAGTAATACTATTTTCACGCCTATGATTGAAAGGCTAATGCGACCGTTTAGGTGATTGTTTTACGTTTAGCTGGAGTGCGAAGCCCATTCGCAGCGGTCAAAATCGGAGTATCTGACCATACCCTCAATCACGCCATTTGCGATAAGACGGGAGCACCCTTCGGTGTGTTCAGCGCTTTCAAATACGCTCACGAAGCCGTTTTGGGGGGTGTCATACTCCGCGGTGCAAAGGGTTTCACCGGGGGCAAGTTCCATTGTTGTGCGACTGGATTGGCTTGCACCTCCGGTGTCGACCGCGAATATGTGAGTTAGGTCAGACTCGTTAGTGACACAAAACCCGTTGGTCGGGGCGGCCATCGCCATCGTGAAGCTGGATAGGTAGGCGATCACATCTCGGCGGTCCTGTTCGTCTTTCAAACGGAACGTCATCTTGGCTTTGGCTTTCGGGTCATCCAGATACGCCCGAAGGAAATCTTTAGGGCTGAACAGATAATTAAAAATGTTTTCTTCTGTCCAAACTAACCCTGCATCACCAGCGGCAAGCATGGA
>JAGLUD010000123.1 GCA_023134935.1 Paracoccaceae bacterium
TGTTCAGCAACATGTCCTTCGTGCCGGCCGCAGATACAGCCAACGCGTCGTCGTTAATTACAGGAGGGTTAGCGGGTTTCTGCCCGAACAGTCGCCCCCAGAACCCGTTATGCGGGGTGGAGGTGTCTAAGTCTGCTTGCGCGCGTTGCGCTGCGATAGAAGACGCGTCTTTAGTGTCGCCCATGGCTCCTTGAAATCCGTCAAAAGGCAACATGCTGTGCCCGTAGGGTTAATATGGGTTGTCGACCCCCATGCTGGCAAGGGCTTTGACCTCTAATTTCTCCATAAGTGTGGCATCTTTGTCGGTTTCGTGGTCATAACCCAGCAAATGGAGGCATCCATGCACAACTAAGTGCACAACATGTGCCTGCATGGTGATGCCCATCTCGACTGCTTCGCGCGCGCAAGTCTCGTAAGCAATTGCAATATCGCCCAGACTTTCCGCTGATGGAGGGGGCGTTGGCTGCCCTCCCTCAACTTCAGGCGACAGTTCAAACGCAGGCCAAGACAGCACATTCGTAGCTGTCGGTTTCTCGCGGAATTGACTGTTCAGCTCAGAAATTCGGGCATCGTCACACGCCATAATGCAAATTTCGTAATCAGGCGTAATCCCAGCGACGTTCAAGGCCGCCCCCGCCGCTTGCTCAGCCAACGCGTTCATATCCAACGCAGCCCACCGCTCATCCTCGATCACCAGATCAACGAGGTCACCCATTCCGTTTGGCCGCCGCGTCATACGCATCAATCACCTTGGCAACCATCGGATGGCGCACCACATCAACAGACGTGAACCGCGTAAACCCGATCCCTTTAACGTCGCGCAAAATCCCTTCGGCCTCAACCAGCCCCGAGGTCACCCCGCGCGGCAAATCGATCTGGCTCATGTCCCCCGTGATAACCATACGGCTACCCTCCCCCAAACGGGTCAGGAACATCTTCATCTGCATGGACGTCGCATTCTGCGCCTCGTCCAGAATAACAAACGCATTCGACAGGGTACGGCCACGCATAAACGCCAGAGGTGCAATTTCGATCTGCTTGTCCTCAATCATCCGCTCCACCTGCTTGGCAGGTAAAAACGCGTTCAACGCATCGTAAAGCGGCTGCATATAGGGATCGACCTTCTCCTTCATATCACCGGGCAAGAAGCCCAAGCGTTCACCCGCCTCTACAGCTGGCCGGCTAAGAATGATCCGGTCAACATGGCCGTCGATATAATGCGAAACCGCCGCTGCCACTGCCAGATAGGTCTTGCCTGTTCCTGCAGGCCCAAGGCCAAACACCAGCTGGTAATCGAATAGCGATTTGGCATAGGCCTTCTGAACAGGCGTGCGCGGCTCCACCACCCGTTTGCGGGTGCGGATTTCGACGTGATCACTTTTGAACATCTCGATTTGGTCTGTTGCACGCGGCGCATCAAACACCTCGCTCGGCATCCTGATCGCGGCATCTACATCGCCTGGTTCCAACGGGCGGCGTTGTTCAAGCCGCGAATATATCGCCCGCAAAATCGTTGCCGAATGCTTGCGCTGTTCTTCATCACCAAACAACGACAGCCGATTACCACGGTGGGTGATCTCCACCCCCGTCGCCGTTTCAATTTTCTTAAGGTTTGAATCCAGCTCGCCGCATAATTCCAGCAAAAAGCGATTGTCAGGGAATTCGAGGGTCGTCTCTGCCGATCCGGCCTCGGTTACTACATCAGTCAGCGCGGTTGTCGCCAAAGTTCACCATCCATTACCAGAGAAATTCTAGTAACTATGGTGCATCAAGCACGCGAACGTGGCAAGCGGAAATGCTAAGGTTTAAAGACCTAGAAGTGTGCGCTCAAAATCAATGGTAGAATATGGCGTAGCACCAACACGACAAACAGGCTTACCTTCGTCCGTCAGACGCGGTGACATATAGCCTTCCAGACCATCGTCAATGACCCAGTGATCACAGCCATTGCCGTCAACCCAGATACCAGCGCTCTGGTCATCAAGAAAGGCCGCGTCGGCACCATAATCCTGATCCGCCGGATGACGCGCACAAGCAGCCAATGTTACGGCGCTAACTGCTACCAACGCCAAAAATGTGATTTTACCTGACATGACGTTCCCTACTCGCAAAATATTTCAACACGGCGATTACGGCGTTTGCCGTCGGTCGTGTTATTGGGTGCAATGGGCTGCAACTCGCCAAACGCGTCCGTGCGAACGATTGCGCCGGTCTGGCGGGCAACTACGGCCACAGCCTGTGCACGGGCCCAAGCAAGATCAAAATTATCGTAAAGCGAACCATCTGCATCAGTATGCCCGACAATCAGGAACGATGTTTGGCCGCTAAGAATTTCTTCGGTGAAATACTTGGTAATCGCCATGGTCGCATCCTGCGTCAACACCGCTTTGTTCACGTCGAACAGCATGTCGCCGGGAAATTCCATACAGATATTGGGGTTTCGGCTACAGACCGGATTTCCGTCACGATTAAGGTGCGGGGACATCATACCCTCGACACCTAAATCAATAACCCAATGTTCACATCCATCGGGATCAATCCAGATTGCGGCTTGAAGTGTTCCTGTATCTTCTGCTTGCACGGCCATCGGCGCCATACACATAGATAGGCCCAAAAGCAGGGCGCTCATGTAAGATTTCATAATGTTCTGCCTCAAGTTACCGATCGTTAACGCCGGTGTTACTATTTGCTTAACATATTATTTTCTGTTTGGGAATCTATTACTTGCACGGCGAAGCTTGTGTGGCATCTGAGTCACACCCGCCCCTTCACACTTTTTCCGCCGAAAGCGAGTTCCGCTCCGTCGCGACGACCTTAACATTTACGACTTTGCCAATATCCGAGGCCTCGCCCAGAAAATGCGTAGCGTGCAAATACGGCGACTTGCCTATAACCTGCCCCGTCTCGCGCCCCAACTTTTCAACCAGAACCGGCAACGTGCGCCCGATCATACTGTGCTGAAATTCAACCTGATGACTGGTCAACAACGCCTGCAACCGATGCAAGCGCTCCGTCTTCACGCTTTCATCCACATGGGCACGATCCGCCGCCGGAGTCCCTGGCCGTGGCGAATACTTGAAACTATAGGCCTGCCCGTACCGGACCTGTTCGCACAGCTCCATCGTAGCCTGAAAATCCGCTTCATCCTCACCGGGGAAGCCCACGATAAAGTCACCCGACAGCATAATGTCAGGTCGCACCGCCCGCATACGCTCCAACACTTTCAGGTAATCCGCCGCCGTATGCTTGCGGTTCATCGCCTTCAAAATCTTGTCAGACCCAGATTGCACAGGCAGATGCAGATAAGGCATCAGCTTTTCCACTTCGCCATGCACCGCAATCAGATCGTCGGCCATGTCGTTCGGGTGGGACGTCATATACCGAATACGCTCCAACCCATCGATCTTGGCCAACTCGCGGATAAGCCGCGGCAACGTCCAATCATCCGCCAGATACGCATTCACATTCTGGCCCAGCAGGCTGATCTCAACCACACCACGTTCCACCAAATCCCGCGCTTCTGCCAGCAAACGCTCCGCAGGGCGGGAAACCTCGGCCCCGCGCGTGTACGGAACTACGCAGAATGCACAAAACTTGTCGCAACCTTCTTGAACCGTCAGAAATGCCGCTGGCGCCCGCTTGGCCTTCGTGCCACGCGGCAGGAATTCGAATTTGTCTTCCTCAGGGAACTCCGTGTCCAAAACCTGAACCCCGTTCCCAGCCTTTTCCGCCATCTTTGGCAGACGGTGATACGCTTGCGGCCCAACCACCAGATCAACCATCGGCTGGCGGATCATAATTTCCTCGCCCTCAGCCTGCGCCACACATCCAGCAACGCCGATCTTCAAGTCAGGGTTAGCATCCTTCAGCGGACGATACCGTCCCAACTCCGAATAAATCTTCTCGGCCGCTTTTTCGCGAATATGGCAAGTGTTCAGCAAGATCATATCCGCCTGCTCGGGCGAATCCACGGTGGTATAACCGTCTGCACCCATAGCATCGACCATCCGCTCGCTGTCATAGACATTCATCTGGCAGCCATACGTCTTGATAAACAGTTTTTTGGTATTGGACATCATCGCACCTATTTCACGTTCCTGCCCCCTCTACAGGTTCAACAATTCTTGCGCAATGGAGGGGTTGTTTGCTAAAGCAATTGAAACATCGAAAGTCGTTCAATGCCCAGCCAAGCCCTCGACCAATTCCTGCGCCTAAACGGTGCCAGCCTGCCCGCCCCCATTGCGGTCATACTGGCCGAAGACGGCA
>JAGLUD010000124.1 GCA_023134935.1 Paracoccaceae bacterium
CCGCCAACTCCGGCCAAACCGCCAAAGCCTTGGCCATTTCGACTTTATCCATCGGATAGGCCTCAAAACTCGTAAACCGCAGGGGCGTCGTCATCCCGGCACCCTCCCAAGCCTTCCAAGCCGCCAGCATATTCAAGCCAGACCCGAACCCCAGTTCGGCAATATGAAACCCTTCGCAGAACCGCTCCGGCAAGCCATTACCACCCAGAAACACATGCCGCGCTTCGGCCAAACCGTCATTCACTGAAAAATACGGGTCGTCAAAGCGTAACGAAATCGGCGCGCCATCGCGCCATTCCAAATCTGCCTTTTGCGCTTTGTTCAAATTCATGCTTTACCCCGTTCTGAATTCGACAATGGGCAAAAGGCAGCACCATGGCAAACAGATTTGATAGTGACGTAGTGGTAATCGGCGCAGGCATCTTCGGCCTGTCCGTCGCGTGGGCCTGCATCAAGCGCGGTATGTCCGTCACCATCGTCGAAAAAGCCACCATCGGCGCAGGGGCCAGCGGCGGCGTCATGGGGGCCCTATCTCCAAACGTGCCAGAAAATTGGAGCCCCAAGAAGCAGTTCCAGCTAGACGCTTTACTGACCGCACAAGACCACTGGTCCGAAGTCGACGCCACCTCCGGCCTCCCCTCCGGCTACGGCCGATTGGGTCGTATCATCCCGATCACCAATGCTCGCGGACTTGAACACGCCCAAATCCGAACCGAAGACGCCAAATCCCTCTGGGACGACGAAGCCTTCTGGCACGTCGAACCCGCCACCAAGTTCAACGGCTGGATATCCCCCGAAGCAGCCCCATTCGGCGTAATACACGAGAATCTATCCGCCCGCATAAACCCCCGCCTCGCCTGCCTGTCGCTGGCCAAAGCGCTGCGATCCAAAGGCTGTGAAATCCTCGAAGGCTGGGAAATGACTGCAATAAACGACAACCAAATCACTGGCCCCAACGGCACAATCCACGCCAAAGCAATCGTCATGGCCGCCGGAGTCGCCTGCTTCCCCTACCTCGAAACCCTTTGGGCTCGAAACGCTGGCATGGGCGTCAAAGGCCAATCCGCCGTCCTTGGCGGGGTCAACGCCGCCGACGTCCCGATGATCTTCGGTGACCACACCTACATCATCCCCCACGAAAACGGCGACATCGCGGTGGGTTCCACCAGCGAGAACACCTACGACGACCCGTATTCCATCGACGAGCAACTAGACATCGTGATCGAACGCGCTCTAACCATCAGCCCAGCCCTACGCCACGCAAAAATCAAGCACACTTGGGCCAACGTCCGCCCGCGCGCCCGTAAACCCGATCCAATGCTCGGCCCTATCGACGGGCCAGCAGGCCTTTACATGGCTACAGGCGGCTTCAAAATCGGCTTCGGCATCGCACACAAATCCGGCGAAACCATCGCCGCAATGATCGACGGCGAAACGGTGCTCCTACCAAAACAATTCCACGCCAGCTTTGCCGAAACGAATAAATAGTCTACCCTCTTGATAACGCCTCCTCGGCACCCTTTATATTCAATAACCTGAATTTATGGAGCCTCCCATGGCCTACACCAAAAACCTGACCTGTATGTCTTGCAAAACCGTTAACAAGATCCCCGAGGATAAACTCGGCGCGGGTCCCAAATGCGGAAGCTGCGGCAAACCTTTGGCGGAGGGCCAAGTCCACGACACGGATCTGGCGACTGTTCTGAAATGCACTGCCAACGACGAACTGCCCGTCGTCGTCGATATGTGGGCTCCGTGGTGTGGCCCGTGCCGCACTATGGCACCCGAGTTCGACAAGGCCGCCAAGCAGATGAAAACCGGTGCGCGCTTCGCCAAGATCAACACGGACGTTCACAAAAATGCCAGTCAACGGTTCAACATCCGCGGTATTCCCGCGCTTCTACTGTTCAAGAACGGCAAGGAAATCGCCCGCCACGCTGGGGTTATGCGATCAAATGAATTGGTGAAATGGGTCAAAACCCGATCCATGTAGGGTGATCGTTAAATCCGTGTATACTTGATGAATATCGAGCAACACCGAGTCGGAACCGCCATGCCAGATAGCTTTAACCGTAAGCCCGCGAATAACACCATGCTAACGCTATTATCAGCGCTAGACGTGTTTGT
>JAGLUD010000125.1 GCA_023134935.1 Paracoccaceae bacterium
ACGCCCTTGGTGGAAAGCAGCCCATGTGTGGTTTTCAGTCCAACCAGATCATTCCAGACCGACGGAATTCGCACAGAACCACCCGTATCAGACCCGATGCCCGCTGCCGCCAGATCAAACGCGACCGAAGTCGCCGCGCCTGATGATGACCCACCAGCTACTAACGCCGGATTGGTCGAATTCGGCGGTGTTTCGGTCACGGCATTCAGCCCAAGGCCCGAGAACGCCAACTCCGTCATATGTGTTTTACCAAGACAAACCAGCCCGGCACGAGTTGCGTTCGCCAGAACTTCGGCATCCGCATCCGGCACACGACCCTTCAGCAAAGCGGAACCTGCCTCCGTCACCACACCGGCAGTATCGTACAAATCCTTCCAGCTAATCGGAACACCGTCCAACAACCCGCGCCGCACGCCTTTTTTGGCGCGATCAGAGGCCGCCGCCGCTTCGGCCCGTGCGCGATCTTCGGTCAATCGCGCATAAATCCGGTCTTTATATTCATGCGCATTGATCGCTTGGAGGTATGTTTCGCACAACTCAATCGGGTCTATATCACCCGCACCAATCGCCCTACCGAGATCACACGCCGTCATTTTTAGCCAATCAGCCATAGTATCCCCCAATTACGTTTGTCCGCACGCTAATCCGATATGGACAATCCCGCAATCAAGATCATATTGATGGGTATGAAAACAGATACCGATATCATTATTGTTGGTGGAGGGCTGAATGGCCCCGCGCTGGCACTCGCCCTCGCTTCCGGTGGAATACGCAGCATTATTGTTGATGCGATGCCTAAAGCCGTGCGCGATGATCCGGAGTTTGACGGACGGTCCTACGCGCTATCGCTGACTTCCGTGAATATGCTGAAGGCACTGGGGATTTGGGGCGCGATCGCCGAAAACACCCAGCCCATGCTCGACATCGTTGTAACCGACGGAAAAGCTGGCGAGGGGGCGTCGCCGCTGCACCTGCATTTCGATCATCGTGAAATCGAGGAAGGCCCGATGGGTCATATGGTTGAGGATCGATACCTGCGTCACGCCCTACTGTCTGCGCTGGAAACCGAGCCGCTGATCGAACACATCGCCCCGCAAATGGTCACAGGTCAGTCGGTCGAGGAGGGTCACGCTAGCGTCACCCTATCCGATGGTCGCACATTAACGGCCCGCTTAATCGTCGGTTGCGATGGCCGCAAAAGCCAAACCGCAATGCGGGCTGGCATCCAGCGTTCCCGCAAGCCGTATCACCAAACCGGACTGGTCTGCGCCATCAGCCACGAAAAGCCGCACAACGGTGTCGCACACCAGTTCTTCATGCCTCCCGGACCGTTGGCGATTTTGCCCCTGCCCGGCAACCGTTCGTCGATTGTCTGGACCGAAACAACCGAGCGTGCGGAAACCATCGCTGCAATGTCTGACGAGGAATACCTACAGGAACTCCGCCCACGCTTCGGCGATTTTCTTGGTGAAATCACTCTAACCGGCGCCCGCTTTGCCTACCCGCTGGATCTGACACTGGCGCAATCCTTCACCGCTGATCGCGTAGCATTGGCGGGCGATGCAGCCCACGGTGTTCACTATATCGCTGGCCAAGGACTGAATTTAGGCTTGCGCGATGTGGCTGCACTGGCGGAAACCCTAATCAATGCGGCAAGGCGTGGCGAAGACATCGGATCATCCATCGTGCTCGACACCTACGCTCAGTGGCGGCGCGTGGATACGACAACGTTGGTTGCCTCCACCGACACAATCAACCGCATTTTTTCCAACGACAACCCGTTAGTCCGCTTGGGGCGAGACTTGGGTATGGGCGCTGTAAACGCCATCCCCGCCGCCCGACGTAAACTGATCCGCGAAGCCGCTGGATTGAATGGAGACCTCCCCCGCCTCATGCAGGGCCGGCAAATCTAGGTTCCTTCGGAAATTCACCGATTTATGCTATCGTACTCCTCCAAATATAAAAACGAGGGGATTTAAAATGGAAATCATAAAGTTTTTTCACTTCTTCGGCCTGATGCTCGGCGCCGGAGCCGGACTTGGCGGTATGGCCGCAGCTATCGCGCATAAACGCGTCGGGGGTGGCCCACCATCCGATACCATCAAGGCTATCAAACCAATCTTCGGAATATTCGCCCTGTCCGGCATTAGCTTGCTATGGATCACAGGTTTAATAATGACGACGGCCGTGGACCCTGCCCTGCTGGGCGCGTTATTCTACATAAAACTGCTCGCCGCAGCTACGATGCTCGCGATCAGCTTGCTCCTGACCTTTGTCGCGAAAAAATCGGCCAAAGCAGGTGTACCACCGCCCGCATATTTTGATGCCGTTGGCCGCACTTCCGGACTTCTAGCGATCGTTGCCGTCGCATTGGCTGTGATGGTTTTTGGATAAAAACGCGGCGTCACGGACCTTGTAGGCCCTGCGCGAATATGCTTCCCTAGCGTCAACTATCTGACGCAACAGCTTTGCTGTGCCCTATCCAAGGACTCCCGAAATGTTAGACGCAACTGACCTAAGTTCGAAACTCAACGACCCATCCCTTCTGCGGACCCAAGCCTA
>JAGLUD010000126.1 GCA_023134935.1 Paracoccaceae bacterium
TTAGACCGTCATCTGCGCGTATAACGGCTGGCAAAACCAACTGTCGCTTCGCGCGTCTTCGTATAATGTGTAATGCATCGCCGTCTTTCGGAGCATACGCGCAAAGGTATATCAGGCGAGAAATCCGTTCAGGAACACGTTCTGCAACCGAAGCGATAGTCACGCCAGCCGCAGAATGCCCGACCAAAACAACGGGTTCTGGGTGTTTGTTAATTTCCGTAATCACCGCATCAACATAAAGATCGAGCGTTACGTCGGGTATTGGTGTTGTATCTTCACCGTGGCTAGGCAAATCAATTGCCACCGCGTTTTCCAGCGATGGCAGCACATCACGCCAACACCATGCCCCGTGACATGAGCCGTGCACCAGAATGTAGCGAACACGCTCAGCCAAGGTTATTTTCTTTCATAAACGACGCGATCAAGCCGGCCATTTCGGCGGGTTGTTCCACGCAAGGCAAATGCCCCGCTTTGCGAATGACATTGAACTGGCATCCGGCGATAAGATCAGCTGTTTCGCGCACCATATCCGGCGGGGTCGAGCCATCCTCGGAGCCAACGATTGCCATTGTAGGTAGGGTTAAGCGCGCGGTGCTGACATAAAGGTCCGTCTCGGCGATTGCTTGTGAGCAACCGATGTAACCTTCAGCCGGCGTGCGGCTTAGCATGTGACGCCAGCCCGCGAGTTCATCTTGTTTATCGGCGTGAAATCCTTTGGAAAACCAGCGCTGCAGGGTTGGCTCGGCTAATGATGCGATCCCGCCTTTGCGCACAGCATCCACGCGTTTCGCCCAGATTTGTTCGTTTCCGATTTTCGTCGCCGTGTCGGACAGGACCATCGCGCGCACAAGGTCAGGGCGTTCCGCCGCAAGGCCCTGCGCGATCATTCCACCAATCGAGAGACCGATAAACAGCGCGCCCTTCACACCGAGGAAATCCATCAGCGCAGCCGCGTCCTGCACCAAATCCCCCATGTAATATGGCGCATCGGGAACGTCGCTTAGGCCATGCCCGCGTTTATCATAGCGTATTAACCGCAAACCTTCCGGCATGTGCGGCAGAAGCGCGTCCCACACCCGAAAATCGGTGCCTAGAGAGTTTGCGAACACGACCGGAAACCCGTTATCCGGCCCCTCAACACTATAGTGAACCTTGATGTTGTTAATCGTTGCCATTTGCATGTGCACGCCTCCTGTTCAGGGTGAAAATACACGAGCCTTGCGCCATGTAAAACGATAATCCTTCATTTGCAAAAGTAGAAAATTGATTATCTGTCAGAAAGCATATTTTCGACAATTATTTCACTTGCCGCCCCCAATCCGCTTTGCTATACGGCCCTCACCGACGCGCAAGCGTGGCCTGTTCCGGCGTAGCTCAGTGGTAGAGCAGTTGACTGTTAATCAATTTGTCGTAGGTTCGACCCCTACCGCCGGAGCCATTTCAACTTCCTCAGCAGCTTGAAACTCTTCAGTAAAAACGCTCAGAAAGCTTTTTGTTAACACTTTCCAGAAACCGCGCCGCAGCGACTGGAAGTGTACGCCCTCGAAGATATCCGGCATTTAAGACACCGACGACATCAAGAGGAATTGCTACTAAACCGTCGGCCTCCAAGTCTGGTCTCAAATTGATCGCAATACTAAAACTTAATGCCTGACTGCCTTGAGACATAAGACGCAGCAAATCGAGGCTATTGGATTCCAGTGCAGGTTCTAACGTCAATCCAACCTTTCTAGCCAACGCGTCAAGCACCGCGCGAATACCTTCGGGATGTTTGGGCAACAGCAATGGGTAGTCGGTGCAGTCATATATTTTCAACGACGCCTTACCAACGAGCGGGTGATCGTTCGACATGATGCAATATACTTGTTGTGGCCCAGTATAAACTGTTTGCAGCTCCGCCAGATGGATTGGCTCAAAAACAATTGCGATATCGTTGCTGTTGTCGTGCAAGGATGCCTCGGCCTCGCCTCGCTCGTGTAGGTTTACTCCGAAGGTTACAGCCGGGAATTCTGCGAGGTGCTGCTTGATAAGGTCGGGTAGGAAGAATTGCACCACTTCGCGCGTTGTGGCAATATTTATATGGCCCGCGCGCATGCCTGACAAATCAGCAATTCTGGACTTCACACGGTCCATATCTGCAATCTGGTCACGGATGTATTCCAACAGGATTTCTCCGGCAATGTTGGGGCGCAATCCTGCGGGGTGACGCTCGAATATTTCTACGCCCAATTCCCCTTCGATCCCCAATATGCGGCGGTTCAACGCAGATGGGGTTATGCCCAGCTCCTCCGCGGCGCTTCGCAGCGATCCGGTGCGTGCGATTTTTTCTATGTATTTCAATACTGTTAGGTGTCGCATTTCGGCCAATCAAACGGGTGTTGCAAAAAACTCAACGGGTTACTGATTTCTTAGCAACATACATCAACACCTTCAAGTTCTAACAAGGGATCAGAGATTCTGCCCAAGATGGGCGTTGCGAACGAAAGTCATACTATGACCCAGAAATTAGTCGTAATCGGTGCCGGAATGGCCTCAGGCCGGATGTTGGAGGAATTGTTCTCCCTTTCGCCCGACACTTATGATGTCACCCTGTTCGGAGCCGAGCCGCGTGGAAACTATAACCGCATTATGCTGTCCCCCGTGTTGGCTGGCGAAAAGACCTACGACGAAATCGTAACGCACGATGCTGACTGGTATCGCGAAAATTC
>JAGLUD010000127.1 GCA_023134935.1 Paracoccaceae bacterium
TTCGATAACGTAGAAATCCCGCCGGAAAACCTACTGGGCACCGAGGAAGGCCAAGGCTTCTATCAAATGATGAAGCAGCTTCCCCAAGAACGCCTGATAATCGGCTGCGGCGCTGTTGGCGCTATGGAGGGTGGCGTTCAACTAACGATCGATTATTGCAAAGAACGCGAAGCCTTCGGCGGACCGCTAACACAATTCCAAAACACACGTTTCAAACTGGCCGAGGCGAAGACAAACACGGTTGTCGCCCGCGCCTTCCTTGATAGCTGTATTTCGCAACACCTGCGCGGTGAATTGACAGTCGAAACAGCAGCCATGAACAAATATTGGCTGTCGGATTTACAATGCCAAGTTCTTGACGAATGCCTCCAGCTACACGGTGGGTACGGTTTTATGACCGAATACCCCATCGCTGAAATGTGGACCGACGCCCGCGTGCAACGGATTTATGGCGGCACAAACGAAATCATGAAAGAACTAATCGCGAGAGACTTCAAATGAAGGTGTTCGCCGATCTACCTGAATGCCTCCGGCGGGAGTATTTTCAAAAGAAAGAAAATGCGCCCCTGCTCCGGGGTTATCAGCGCAAGGGCGGCTTCTCTCTTTACGGTCATCGGCTCTCCAGCCTGTACCGCACGGCTACCATATGTGTGGGCTGGTTAACAAAACGTGTACAAACCAGCTTCTCTTTTTCAAAAATACTCAAATCCAACACTAATCAAAAGGTGACATCATGAAACTGTATTGCTTTGGTGAAAGTGGAAACGCCTATAAAGCTGCGCTATCCATGGAATTGGCTGGCGCGGATTGGGAGCCTATCTACGTTGATTTCTTCAAGGGTGCGACGCGCTCCGATGAATACCGCGATGTGAATATTATGGCCGAGGTACCCACTTTGGTCGATGGTGGGATAACCTTGTCTCAATCCGGTGCAATTCAGGATTATGTCGCGGAGAAAACCGGGCGCTTCGGCGGTAAAACGGCCGACGAGCGGCGCGAAATTCTTCGCTGGGTTTTGTGGGATAACCACAAGCTGTCATCACAAGCGGGCATGACCCGTTTCCTAATGAATTTCCTACCCGAAGATAAACGTCCTGCCGAAGTCATCAGCTTCATGCAAGGCCGCCTGAAGGCAGCCTATTCAACGCTAAATGCCGCCCTTGAAGGGCGCGACTGGCTGGTGGGCGACGAGATAACCAACGCCGACATATCTTGTTGTGGCTACCTGTATTACCCCGAACCGTTCGGGTTTGACCGTAAAGAATACCCAAACATTGACGCTTGGCTGGATCGTATTGCCGACCAACCCGGCTGGAAACACCCCTATGACCTGATGCCCGGCTCCCCTGCGGACCGCGCCTGAAATTAAAGGACACGATATGACCGAAGCTTATATTTATGATGCAATCCGTAGCCCGCGTGGCAAGGGGCGCAAGGATGGTTCGCTGCACGAGGTATCCTCAGTGCGCTTGTCTGCCAATGTTCTGAATGAACTTGCGACCCGCAACAATCTGAAAACCGAAGCGTTGGAAGATGTGATCTGGGGTAACGTTACACAGGTGATGGAGCAAGGCGGTTGTCTTGCCCGTTCCGCGGTTCTGCTGTCCGATTACGCTGAAAGCGTGCCGGGTCTGTCGATCAACCGTTTCTGTGCCTCCGCAATGGAAGCTACAAACATTGGCGCCAATCAGGTGCGCGGTGGCGCTGGAAGTGCGTACGTGACCGGTGGCGTCGAGATGATGGGCCGTGTTGCCATGGGCGCTGACGGGGCCGCGATTGCGGTGGACCCTGAATTGGCGATGAAAACGTACTTCGTACCTCAAGGTATCTCGGCTGACATTATCGCTACCGAGTATGGCTTCAGCCGAGACGATGTGGATGCTTACGCTGTTGAATCGCAAAAGCGCGCGCAAATGGCGTGGGATGAGGGGCGGTTCGACAAATCGGTCATTACCGTCAAGGACCAGAACGGCCTGACTATTCTGGATAAAGACGAATACATGCGCCCGCAGACAGACATGCAGTCACTCGGTGGTCTGCGCCCTGCCTTCAAGGAAATGGGCGAGGTAATGCCCGGTTTCGACGCCGTCGCCATGCTGAAATACCCGCATCTAGAGAAAAT
The DNA here is from genome assembly GCA_023134935.1 of Paracoccaceae bacterium. Taxonomy (GTDB): domain Bacteria; phylum Pseudomonadota; class Alphaproteobacteria; order Rhodobacterales; family Rhodobacteraceae; genus NORP23. The sequence goes on from JAGLUD010000127.1 coordinate 2,123, forward strand.
CAACCACGTACACCATGCAGGTAATTCCTCGGGTATTGTGGATGGTGCCGCGGCGATCCTCGTTGGTTCCAAGGAGTTTGGCGAGGCGCATGGTTTGAAACCTCGGGCTCTAATCCGTTCGACGGCCAAAATCGGCACCGATCCGACAATTAACCTAACCGGCCCCGTTCCAGTAACGGAAAAAATCCTCCGTGAAGCAGGCATGAACATATCCGACATCGACCTGTTCGAAGTGAACGAGGCCTTCGCGGCCGTCGTTCTGCGCTTCATGCAGGCCTTCAACGTCAGCCATGACGACATCAACGTCAACGGTGGCGCGATTGCGATGGGTCACCCACTTGGTGCGACCGGAGCGATGATCATCGGCACGGCTTTGGACGAGCTGGAACGCTCCGGCAAAGGCACAGCGCTGGCCACCCTTTGTGTTGCATCCGGCATGGGTGCTGCAACCATTATTGAACGCGTATAAGGACTTAGATCATGACAAAAGATTTCAAATACGCAGTAGATGCAGACGGTGTGGCCACGATCACTTGGGATGTGCCGGACAAATCCATGAATGTGATGTCGCGCGACGGGTTCGCCCTATTCGACAGCATGGTGGATGACGCTTTGGCAGATGACGCTGTGAAAGGCATTATCGTAACATCCGCCAAACGCGACTTCGCAGGCGGCATGGACCTGAACGTGCTTGGCAAAATTCGTGCCGAAGCTGGCGACAACCCTGCCGAAGGCTTGTTTAACTTCACCATGCAAGGCCACCGGATCCTACGCAAACTAGAGCGCGCTGGAATGGACGCCAAGACCAATAAAGGCGGCAAACCTGTTGCATGGGCCAGCCCCGGCACTGCCGCCGGAATTGGCACCGAAATCGGCTTGGCTTGTCATCGTCGTTTTGTGGCGGATAATCCTAAGGCCAAGATTGGCCTGCCAGAAATTCTGGTTGGAATTTTCCCCGGTGCGGGCGGTACAACTCGGCTGATCCGTATGCTTGGACTGATGGCGGCCTCGCCACTGTTGCTGGAAGGCAAAATGCTGCCCCCTGCGAAATCCAAAGCGGCTGGCGTTATCGACGAGGTTGTTCCTGCGGATGAACTTATGTCCCGCGCCAAAGAATGGGTTCTGAACGCAACCGATGCGGATATTGTCAAACCGTGGGATGCCAAGGGCTACAAATTCCCGGGCGGCGCGCCGTATCATCCGGCTGGCTATATGATGTTCGTTGGTGCCTCGGCTATGGTGCACGGCAAAACCCAAGGGGTTTATCCGGCTGCCAAGGCGATGCTTTCTGCGATTTATGAGGGCGCGTTGGTGCCATTCGACACGGCGTTGAAAATTGAGGCGCGTTGGTTCACCAAAGTTCTGATGAACCCAAGTTCCAGCGCCATGATCCGTTCGTTGTTCATCAATAAAACCGCGCTAGAAAAAGGCGCTGTTCGGCCTGACGTTGAAGACCAATCCGTGAAAAAGGTTGGTATCTTGGGTGCTGGCATGATGGGCGCTGGCATTGCTTACGTTTCGGCCATGGCTGGCATCGAAGTGGTCCTGATGGACCGTGAACAAGCCGCCGCCGATAAGGGCAAGGCCCATGTTGACGGCATCTTGCAAGGTGGCATCAAACGCAAAAAGACTACGCCGGAGAAAGCCGCCGTGGTTCTTGACCGTGTACTTGCAACGACCGATTACGCAGACCTGAAGGGCTGCGATCTGATCGTCGAGGCTGTGTTCGAGGATGTCGGCATCAAAGCCGAGGTGACCAAACTGGCCGAAGCACATCTGGGCGAGGATGCGATTTTCGCAACCAACACTTCGACTTTACCGATCACCGAACTGGCCAAAGCCAGCCGGAATGCTGAAAACTTCATCGGTATCCACTTCTTCAGCCCCGTTGATCGCATGGCCTTGGTCGAGATCATCAAAGGCGAAAAGACTGGCGACAAGGCCGTTGCCAAGTCGCTCGATTTCGTACGGCAAATCCGCAAAACTCCGATCGTGGTTAACGATGCGCGGTTCTTCTACGCCAACCGTTGTATCATTCCTTACATCAACGAAGGCCTGACCATGGTGCGCGAAGGCGTTATCCCGTCGGTCATTGAGGGGGCCGCCAAACAGCTCGGCTTCCCGTTGGGTCCATTGCAGCTAAACGACGAGACCTCAATTGATCTGGGAGTCAAGATTGCCAAGGCCACGAAAGCGGCCATGGGCGATGCCTATAACGACAGCGCGGACGAAGTTCTGTTCAAGCTGTTTGACGAAGGTCGTCTGGGTCGCAAATCCCTGTCGGGGTTCTATAACTACGACGAAAAGGGCAAGCGGACTGGGCTGTGGGAAGGTCTCGAAGCAAACTGGCCACATGCCGACGATCAGCTGGATTTCACCGACGTTAAACACCGCCTTGCGATGGTGCAAACGTTGGAAGCCGTGCGCGCCCTTGAAGAAGGCGTGCTGGAAGACATCCGCGAAGGCGACGTTGGCGCGATCCTTGGTTGGGGCTTTATGCCTTGGTCCGGTGGCCCGTTCAGCTGGCTGGATATTCTGGGTGCCGCGAAAGCCGTCGAGATATGCGATCACTTGACAGAAACCTGCGGCGAACGCTTCGCAGCCCCTGCTCTGCTGCGTGAAATGGCCGACAAAGGCGAAAGCTTTTACGGTCGCTTCGGCCCAGAAGCCTCGGCTGCAGCGTAACAATCAAGCCCTCCCCTGAATTGGGGAGGGCTTCACACATTGTGTCAGACGTGTTTCAACCCTAGATTAGATATTGAAACATGTGCCCACGGGCGGCATAGAGTTTCTCCGAAGGCTCGTTAGAAGCCTCATATTTTTTGGCAGGAGCATTTTATGTGTGGCATTATTGGCGTTTTAGGGAAATCTGAAGTTTCCCCAACCATTATCGAAACCCTTCGTCG
>JAGLUD010000128.1 GCA_023134935.1 Paracoccaceae bacterium
AGAAAGCACAACCAGCTTTCGGCCTGATTATATGCGATGTCCTACACGGATGAACAACTGACAACAGACGGATTGAACGCGGACACTGCGGGTGGTCGCGTTCTTCTGTTGGCGTGTGGGGCGTTGGCGCGTGAAATCCTCGCGTTAATCAAGGTTAACGGCTGGACGCATATGGATTTGCAATGCCTGCCTGCGAATTTGCACCTGACACCCGACAAAATTCCTGACGCGGTTGAGGCTGTCGTGGTTCAGGCCCGCGATAATTACAACGAAATCTTCGTAGTTTATGCAGATTGTGGCACAGGTGGGTTATTGCAAGCGCGGTGTGATAAACTGGGCGTTCAAATGGCCGAGGGGCCGCATTGCTACAGCTTTTTTGAGGGTAACGAGACCTTCGCAGCCCACGCGGACACCGAATTCACTTCTTTTTACCTAACCGACTTTCTGGTGCGCCAGTTTGATAGTTTCGTGTGGAAACCCATGGGTTTAGATCGATATCCGCAACTACGCGATATGCTTTTCGGGAATTATGAAAAACTGGTTTATCTAGCACAAACCAACCAACCCGACCTCGACAGACTAGCCGAGGAAGCCGCGGAACGGCTGGGGCTGGTCTATGAGCGCCGATACACCGGTTACGGCGATTTGACCGCTGAGTTAGCTAAATACGCCTAAACATAATCCCCACGGCTGAGGCCATATTTCGCCATTTTCTCGTTCAGGGTCCGGCGGGGCAGGGCGAGTTCTCCCATCACCGATGCAACAGATCCACGGTTACGGCGTAGGGCGTTTTCGATCAACATGCGTTCGAACGCCTCGACGTGTTCCTTTAATGGTTTCTCGCCGGTTTGTTCCGACGGCTCGCGCAACCCTTCGTCGGTCAGCAACGATGCAATGCCAGTTTCACCGCGCCGCGACTGCAACACCGCGCGTTCGGCAAGGTTTTGCAATTGACGGATGTTCCCGGGCCATGCCGCTTGCAGAAGGTTGGCAGCATCCTGAGCGGTAAGTTCTGGGACATCGCAACCGTAATCTTCCGAAAACAGTTGTAGGAAACGCGTGAACAGAATTAGGACATCTTCACCACGTTCACGAAGGGTTGGTGCGGCCACCTCCATGCTTGCAAGACGATAGTAGAGGTCTGGGCGCAAGGCTTTCTGGGTTTCCTCGATCGGAATGCCCGAGATCGAGAGGATGCGAACGATATTTTCATCGCCGTCCGCATCCATTTTTTCTAACGCGGCCAGCAGACGGCTTTGCACAGTTTCGGATAGCGAATGCACATCTTCCAAACACAAGGTGCAGGGCGTGCTGGAGGCCATAACGGGGCGGTTTTCCGCGTCAACCGCGGGACCAAATAGACGCGCCAGCATCTCTTCTTCGTTTAAAGCGGTGCAATTAAGGGAATAAAACGGTTTGCCCTGACGTGAACCGCAGGCATGGATGCCACGCGCGATCAGGCTTTTGCCGGTTCCGGTTTCACCAGTAATCAACACGTTGGCGTCAGCTTGGGCAAGGTCGAGGATATCTTCGCGCAGCTTTTCGATCTGTGGACTGTTACCCATAATTTTACGGAGCAAAACGGTGCCGTCTGATAGCTCGCGTCGCAAAGCGCGGTTATCCAGCGTCAGCTTTCGCGCCTCGATCGCATGGCGCGCCAAATCGGCCAAGCGATCGGGGTCAAACGGTTTTTCAACGAAATCGTAAGCACCAATTCGCATCGCATCAACGGCCATCTGCACGTCGCCGTGCCCTGTGATCAATATCACGGGCAGGGCTGAATCAACCGTGTGGAGCCGTTTCAACAACTCCATCCCGTCCATACCGGGCATGCGAATGTCAGACAGAACGATACCCTGAAAATCAGCGCCGAGCGTGGTGATGGCCTCGTTCGCAGTCTCGAAGCAAACAGTCTTGAAACCGGATAGCTCCAACCATTGACTGATCGACGCCCGCATATCTGCTTCGTCATCGATAATTGCGACTTTTAGTGTTTCAGGCATGCTGACTCCAATGGTTACTGGGCGGGTGCCCGAGGTAATTGTAATTCAAATATCGCCCCGATGGGCGTTGCATTGCGACCAGTTAGTTTGCCGCCCATATCGCTGGCAAACCCTGCTGAAATGGCAAGGCCAAGCCCGACACCCTCGCCAGGCTTCTTGGTGGTTGCGAAGGGTTCAAACAGGGTGCTCGCATCCTCGATTCCGGTGCCGTTATCCTGAATCGTCAAGGATACGGCATCACCGACCGTTAATGTAATCTCGATCCGCTTGTCTTCAATGGGCTTCACCGCATCGAGCGCGTTTCGCATAAGGTTAACAATAATCTGTTCGATCCGAACCGGATCACCAACGACATCGGCTGGTTGGTCGGGAAAGTTTCGTAGGATATTTACCTGCGTCTTGCCAAGCTGTGGCGCCATCATCGACAGGGCCGAAGCAACGGAATCGCGCAGATCAACTTTGATCGCGACACCGGTGGTTTTAGTCGCGTGGGATTTAAGCTGTTTGGTAATCGCACCCATGCGCTCAATAAGATCGTCGATCCGTTGAAAGCTGATCAAAGCTTCCTCGGTTCGGTTTCGTTGCAACAATAGGCGGGCACCAGCCAAATAGGTCCTCATCGCTGCCAGTGGTTGGTTTAGCTCGTGACTGACAGATGCCGACATTTGGCCCAATGCGGCCAATTTTGACGCTTGTTCCAAGCTTTGCTCGGCGGTTTCCAGCATTTGTTCGGCGCGTTGGCGTTGTTCTATTTCGCTGGATAAGCGCGTGTTCAGGCGACGCAGTTCTGCGGATTCGGCTTGAATTTCAGTCGATTTTTGCGTGGTTCTGCGTGAAATCAAATAGAATATCAGTGCAGCTAGCATTGCCAGAATCATCAATTCCAACGCGATAAATGCGTTCACACGTGCTTGCGCATCTTCGAGGGACGCAAAATAGCTTAAATCCCAACCAAGGAAGCCAACGCTTGCCTCGCTGACCAGAAGACGTTGGCCGTTGATGTGGACAAATGACTGTGGGGATTCGTCTTCGGCGCCGAATAAACGCTCGGACGTGGTTGGGCGGTAAGTCGAAGTTAACAAATCTTGTAGGGTGGTATCGCGCCACGCGGGTTGCGATGCGAGCAGGATATCGCCAGCAGAATCGGAAAGAACCACGTTTGCACCACTGCGACGCCAGAAGTTTTCCTGTCGTTGAAGGTCGACCTCAACGACAATCACGCCGATGCTTTCGTCCTCGAACTCGATTTTTCGGGCATAGTAGAACCCGTTGATTTTACCGTCGATCCGCAATGCTTGAAAGACCGTAGCCTTTTCACGTAGGGCGCGAATGAAAAATCCGGGGCGTTCTTCTTCGACAAAGATGTCACGGGGTTCTGTTGCGGCGACCACCAATCCGTTGATGTCCATCAGGATGATAGATGCTGCCGAGAGGTCTTCCTTGAACGAGATTAAACGGCTGGATGTTGCGGAGTAGTCACCAGTAATTAGCGCATAAATTAACGTTTGGTCACGTGACAACAGCAAAGGTACGTATGCGTTTCTTTGTAGTGTCGCGGAAATCGTGCTGGCATATAGGCCAGCCCTTTGAAGCGATTTTTCGCGTTGTTCGGTTGTGAACCTGTCTGTCAGAAAACTGGTTGATGCCCAGAGGAGCAGCACAGTCAAAAGCAGGCCTACCCAAACGAGTATCTGGATTAACCGTAATTCCGGCAATCGTAACGATGGAAGCTTCGCAGTTTTCATAATTCTAGAAGTAAGGGTTTGGTAACATTCCCTCAAGCATCTTTGATTGGATATAGGCAAATAACCGCCCTATAGTTCTTGGAAAAGCAGGGGGAAGTTAATGATTTATCAAAGAAAGCCCGATTGGCTGATTAGAGAAAACTTGGTGACGAACGAAGCTTTGTTCCTTAACCGGCGTAATTTGATGGCCGGAATTGGGGCTGGTGCAGGCTTGGCGTTGCTTGGAAAAGGAGTGAATGCTGCAAATCCTGAAGTGCCGTTTGAACCTGTTCCTGATATGAATGCTGGCTTCGCAGACGCGGGGCGGCACGTTACAGACGAGGCTATTACCAGCAAATACAACAACTTCTACGAATTCGGGTCCAGTAAACGTATTTCGGATGAGGCGCAAAAACTATCTACGGACGACTGGGTGATCGAGATCGATGGGCTTGTCGATAAGCCATTCCAGATCGGAGTCGAGGATTTACTGAAACGCACGGGTGTCGAAGAACAGATTTACCGTCACCGCTGTGTCGAGGCATGGTCGATGGTGGTTCCGTGGATCGGATTCCCGATGGCCAAATTGGTCGAACTGGCGCAACCGCATTCCAGCGCGAAATACATTCGGTTTGAGACGTTTATGGACACGAAAGTCGCTACGGAACAGAAAGCGGCGTGGTATCCTTGGCCATATGTCGAAGGTTTCACGATGGCAGAGGCGACCAACGATTTGGCGTTTATGGTTGTCGGGGCTTACGGCAAGGTTCTGCACAAGCAGTTCGGGGCGCCGTTACGTGTCCATATGCCGTGGAAATTCGGCTTCAAGTCGATCAAATCGATTGTTAAGGTTACGTTTACTAATGAGCGGCCCGTCGGGTTCTGGGAAAGCCTGCAAGATAAGGAATACGGCTTTTGGGCGAACGTTAACCCCGCAGTCGATCATCCGCGCTGGACACAGGCGACCGAACGGCCGCTGGATAGCGACGACCGCATTCCAACGCAGATTTTCAACGGATACGGCGCACAGGTCGCGCATTTGTATGACGGGATGGGCGACAGCCTTGGTGACAGGCTGTGGCGTTAGTTTAAGCGGAAACGAGGGCCTCGGCCAAAGACGTGAACATCTTGTTTCCGTCTGTACCACCGAGTTCCGGATCGTTCAGACGTTCAGGATGTGGCATCATGCCGAGCACACGACGATTTTCCGAAAGAATTCCGGCGATATCAGCCGTCGAACCATTATGGTTATCCGTATAACTGAACGCGATCCGGTCATCGCCGCGTAGGCGTGCCAAAAGCGCGTCATCAGCGACGT
>JAGLUD010000129.1 GCA_023134935.1 Paracoccaceae bacterium
CGCGGGTCATTGGCCTGTCGTTTCGTGGCCAACTGGCCTTGAAGGCATCGCTTCCATCGATACGGTCGGACAGATGCCCAACAGCGAGCGAATACGAGACTGACAAGTTATACTGTCGGATCACCTGAAAATTCGGGAAAATGGCAAATATAGGGCCATTCGCCCCTGCGGGGGCTAACAGGGCGGTATCTCTGTGGTCGGAAATCCGGCTTCCGTCGACAGTACGCACGCCGCGCGCATTCCAAAAAGTAGCGGTATGGGTTTCGTATTCACCGATCAGTGCATAATTGAATCCGCGTGGAACCGTGACCTCCACTCCCCACGGTTGGTCTTTTTGCCATCCCAACCGATGCAGGTAATTCGCCGTGGAGGCTAGCGCGTCGCTCGGGTCGTTGGACCAAATGTTAGCATGTCGGCCGCCGTTTTTATCGACAGCATAGCGTAGATAGGTCGTGGGCATGAACTGCGTATGGCCCATAGCCCCGCCGCTGCTGCCGAGCATTCTGGGCGGCGTTACATCGCCACGGTTCAGGATTGTCAACGCGGCGATCAATTCGGTTTGCGCAAAGGCACGGCGACGTCCGTTGTATGCAGCATTGGCGAGGGCTTCGATCGTATATGTGTTGCCCCGAAAAGACCCAAAGTTGGTTTCTATCCCCCAGATCGCGAGTATTACTTTACCTTCAACGCGATACTCCCTCTCAAGAGCCTGCAATAAACTCCGCATGGATCGCAATTTTGATCTGCCCGTAGATATGCGGGAGGTTGATACGGCGTCGTCTAGATAATCCCAAATCGGCCGAACAAATTCGGCTTGGTTGGTGTCAGCAGTTCTGGTGCGAGCGTCGTACTCAACGTTGCGAAAGGCGGTGTCGAAGGTGTTTGCTGAAATACCAGAGGCAATGGCGGCGATGCGGAAGTCGTTACGCCAAGTGCTGAAGCCTGACGCTGTATTGGTTGAGGGTAACGAATCCTGCGCCGCGGCCAGCGTCGGAAACCAACCTGCGATCACGATCAGGATATATAGCGAAATTCGAGACATGCGGCAGAGTACCCACATCTCCTCTCGCGCGAAACTACTTCTTACGTTTCGTGCGCTTTGCATCCTTGCTGCGGCGGATTTTCGCGCGTTTGTGTTTGCGGTTCGGTCCGCCGTGGGATTTCCCGCCCTGTGCTGACTTCATGGCTTTACCGTTCAGCTCCAACAGCTCGAACAACAACCCACCGGTAACGGGAACCGCCTCCGATAATCGTACCTTGGCCTTCATGCCAAGACTTATAACTGTACGAGAGCGCTCGCCGGTCAAGGTTTGCGCGTCTGCGTCGTGATGGAAATATTCACGCCCTAAATGCGAGATAGGAATGATGCCGTCGGCGCCTGTTTCGTTCAGCTTCACGAACATACCGAAACGCGCGATGCCGGAGACTTTGCCCTCGAACTCATTGCCGATGCGTTCGGACAAATATGCCGCCAGATAGCGATCCGTTGTGTCACGTTCAGCCAACATCGAACGACGCTCGGTCTTGCTGATGTGTTCAGCGGTTTCCTCTAGGCTGGCTTCTTCTTCCGGCGTTTGACCATCGTCGCCCCAACCGTGCGCTTTGATCAAAGCGCGGTGCACGATCAAATCGGCGTAACGACGGATCGGCGAGGTGAAATGCGCGTAGCGTTGCAGTGCCAGCCCGAAGTGCCCGTAGTTCGATTGCGAGTAATACGCTTGCGTCATGGAGCGTAGGACGGACATGGAAATAACTTCCGAATGTTCTGTTCCAGCCGCCGCATCCAGCAGTTTGTTCAACTGTGCAGTCTTCAAGACCTGCCCTTTGGCCAATGTCAGCCCAACAGATTCGACCGTCTCGCGCAAACCTTCCAGTTTCTCTGGGTTGGGTTCTTCATGAACGCGGTAAAGCAAGTGCATGCGCTTGGCTTCTAACGTCTCGGCAGCACAGACATTGGCGAGGACCATGAATTCTTCGACCAGTTTATGCGCATCGAAACGATCACGGAAAGCAACCGAGAGCACTTCGCCATCGTCGGCAAGAATGATCTTCCGTTCGGGTAAATCGAGGTGTAAGGGTTGGCGTTTCTTCGTTTCCT